>JAYVXG010000066.1:0-2617 GCA_043785475.1 Armatimonadota bacterium | reverse complement strand
TAGATGGAGAACATGAAGTTTCCTTGGACGATTTGACTCCAGAAATCATGCTAATGGAGCGGAATTCGACACGCGAAGACATCTTCCGAAGTATCTCTTCTTGAAGCGAATTCAGTTTGAGGCAATAACCCTCGCCGCGGTCTGTGACGAAATCGACCAAATGGACGGGGCAAAGGTACAAAGCGTTCGGCAACCGAACAATAACACGATTGTATTGGAACTTTATGCCCGGGGTCATACCAAGCACCTCCTTATCTCCTGCCATCCAGAATTCTTTCGCGTTTACTTCACCACGAGAAAGTCTTCAACTCTCCAAAATCCACCACAATTCTGTACCGCCCTTCGCACAAACTTAGTGGGTGTCAGCATGGAGCGAGTGTCTATGACGGGAGGCGACAGAGTCCTCCGTCTCGATTTTGGCGATTGGGTTTTGATTGCTGAACTCATGGGTAAGCATTCAAATATTATATTAGTTAATGCTAATAATACAATCCAGGGTGCCGCACAATGGGTTGGCAAGGCTAAGTCTAAAAGACCCATCCTTGCCCAACACCAATACGAAAATCCACCCGTACTTCGAAGTCTTGTCGATGTTTTTCTATTCAAGTCTCCGCCAAAGTCCGTCGTGCCTCGCCAAGCAGTAAGGAACGCCGAGAAGTGGCAACCCGGCTTTTCGGCATCCTGCGGAGCCTATCCATTCGACCTCTCCGATCAATATCCCGATTGGATTCCGAATGATTCGATCAGTTATGCGTTAGAGAGCTATTATCTCGTCGAAATTCAGCGTCGAGAGATTGAGTCAAAGCGAAATTGGTTGCTCAGCCAATTAAATCGCGTGTTGCTGGCTCGTGAGGTTGCCCTCGCCAGCTTGATTGAGGCGAGAGATGCCGGTGGAAAGGCCTCTGGTTGGCAACGCAGTGGCGAACTCCTTTTGGCGTACGCTCACGAAGTGAAGCCTGACGTGGAGATGGTGTCCCTTACCGACTACGATGGAAGCCAGATAGTGATCAAGCTTGACCCAGACCTTTCAGCAAAAGACAATGCCCTCCGATACTTTAACCGGGCAAAGCGGGCAAAAGGCAGACAGGGACAAGTGGCGGAGCAGATCGAGCGAATTGAGGCGAGCGCGGATGAACTGCGGTTCGTGATTCAAGAGGTCGAAGCCGCAAAGTCTTTGCAGATCCTTGGTGGGATCGAAGAAGAGGTCAGAAAGAACCGTTGGACTCACGAACAACCCATCGCAAAGGGTGGCGTAATTGACCGTCCTTACGAAGGGCACCGAATCCGAGATGTATTGGGACCCAACAATTACAAGATCCTGTATGGCGAGAATGCGGAATCAAATGATTACCTAACTCTCCGAGTGGCGAAGAGCAACGACTATTGGCTGCATGTCCGCGGGCACACGTCGGCTCACGTAGTTATCCAAACCCACAACCAACCAGATAAAGTGCCGAGAGAAGTCCTGATGGCGGCGGCGAAGATCGCGGTTCAGAATTCAAACCAAAAGCACGCCGGGTACGTCTCCGTCGACTACGTTCTGAAAAAATATGTCCGCAAGCCAAAAGGTGGGGCAAAAGGCACCGCCTTCTATACTAACGAAAAGTCACTTCATGTCGAGGGTTAATACTTCTCGACCATAAACTTCTCCGCCTCAATTCCTCGCAACAGCCCATCTAAAACCGCCCGATCCTTGTTCTCGAAATCCATCCATGCATCTTCGGTTCCAGGTTTTAGGATGCACGGCATTTCGGGTTTGTATCGAATGATCAACGAATTTGGATAAGTGTTGAGAATGGCGCAAGATTCAAGATCAGACCCGTTCGGGTCGATCCAATCATCCCAGACTCCGGCGAAATAGAACAGCGGCATCGAAGGAATCCAAAATCGGTACTTCACCCGCGCAGAGCCTTCGTCCCGCCATTCATAGAATGCCGTCGCGGGAATGAGACACCGCTTATGAATGATCGCTCCTTTAAAAGCATTTTGGAAAAACACCTTCTCGCGGCGGACATTCGCCATTGCCGCGCCGAAATCTTCCTTTGCCCATTGGGGAGTGAAGCCCCACCGAAGTAGCTTCATTTCTCCACCCCGGCAAATCGCGGGAATAAAGGCAGTGGGTGCGATCTCCTCGCCGAGATATGCTCGCTCAATTTCCTCATAAACGTCCTTCCCCGACCCTTTCAGGGTAAATCGCGTTGGCATTGCACGATGAGTTTACGCCCTTGGTAATGCAAGTGGGGGGATCACAGATTCAAACTGATCAAGAAAACTTGACCTCGATTCCGAACTCCTACTCCCGGAAATCCTCTCTGTAAGGCTACATTTTCGATGCTGCCCGAGACTTTAACGCCTCATCCCCTCCCAAATTTGACGTTCGAGATTGAAAGGAGATTTGGTCTTTACCACGCGGTGTTGCGAATTGAGTTTCGGACTTGTTTCAACGAGATGATTTCCATCGCGTACGAAAGTCGATCCATCATCGGCAAACTGCTGATCTCTTTCTCGATCATGTCGCAGTACCAAACTACGCTTTCACGCTGATAAGCGTCCATGCGTGAGAATAGGCCAGTCGGGCCATTGCCAAACGATCGAAGGTAGGAAAGGCAGCCCGATC
>JAYVXG010000065.1:0-2618 GCA_043785475.1 Armatimonadota bacterium | reverse complement strand
CTTAGCCAAAAGAGTAGTTAACGATTTTGAGAAAAAAAAGAGACCAGCCAATGCTGTTCTCTTTTTTTGGATATGCTAGGTGCGTGCTTTGTACTGCCTTTTTCGTTGTATCACTTTTGAATCAAACTGCTGTACCAGCGTTCCAAACAACTTCGTTTGACGAAAATTGGAGATTCAGTTTGGGAAGTGCGGCATCGCCAGAAAAGGATTTTGGCTTTGGTAACGGTTCCGGGTATCTTGCCAAGGCCGGTGCTGGCGAAGGGCCAGTGAACGCAGGTTTTGGCGATGGCAAGTGGCGAATGATCGATCTTCCCCATGATTGGGCCGTCGAACTGCCGTTTAACAACAAAGCCGACGAAGGACACGGATATAAGGCAATTGGACGAGCGTTCCCGGACAACTCCATCGGTTGGTACCGAAAGTCGTTTGTAATTGACAAAGCTCTTTTAGGCAAACGGATATCGTTACAATTCGACGGCATTTACCGAAACGCGCAAGTCTGGTGCAATGGCACTTTCATCAAGCGAAACGAGTCAGGCTACATTGGCTTCAGCGTTGATCTCACCAACATGCTCCGGTACGGAAGTAAGAATGTTGTCACTGTCCGAGTCGATGCAACCGAATTCGAAGGATGGTTTTACGAAGGGGCCGGCATTTACCGGCACACCTGGCTGAATATCAATGACCCAGTGAGCCTAGTAAAAGATGGTCAGTTCCTTATGCCAAAAGTTGTCAGCGGGAAAGGTGTCATAGATTCCAAATTAGAAGTAAGAAATGATGGCGATACACCGCGAACTATTCGCATCAATTTATCCTACGAAACAAAGAGCAAAGATATTGGTTTAACTGTGAGCGGCCAGTCAGTGACTTTGGCTCCAGGCGAGACAAAGGTGGTCAGCAACAAGATAACGGTGGATCATCCAGAGCTTTGGTCGGTCGAACATCCAAACCTCTATCAGGTTAAGGTCATTCTAAACGAAGGTCCGCTCGCCCTAGACCAATTTACAACGAACCTCGGCTTCAAAACGGTCGTCTGGGACCCAAACAAAGGCCTAACTATCAACGGCAAATACACGAAGATCAAAGGCACCTGCAACCACCAGGACGCCGCCGGAGTCGGAAGCGCTCTACCGGACAAATTGACCTATTGGCGTATTCAACAACTCAAGCAAATGGGGTGCAACGCCTACCGCACCAGCCACAACCCTCCAACTCCTGAGTTACTTGACGCCTGCGACAAACTAGGAATGCTAGTCCTCGATGAAACCCGTGCCTTTGGAGATTCTGCTGAAGGTCGCGACCAACTAACGAGACTCATCCGCCGAGATCGAAACCACCCTTCCGTTCTCTTCTGGTCAATAGGTAACGAGGAATTTGCCCTTAATGGCACCGACGAAGGAGCGCAAATGGGCAAAGCGGCGGTTCGGCTCGCTCACCAACTTGATCCAACGCGCGTCACGACTTATGCCGGCAATAACGGCGGAGAATTTCACGGTGTCAACTCGACCGTCGATATCCGGGGCTTTAACTACGGGCTCAGTTCGGCAGACAAATATCACAAAGATCATCCCACTCAACCGGTTCACGGAAGCGAAATGGCGAGCACGACCACCACACGAGGCACTTACGTTGATGACTATAAGAACGGCCGAGTCTCCGCTTACGACCGTCAAACCGTCAGTTGGGGCTCAGGAGCCGAGGAATGGTGGTCTTATGCAGCCGCAAGAGAATGGTTCATGGGCGGCTTCGTCTGGACCGGCTTCGACTATCGAGGAGAACCGACTCCAACCGGTTGGCCAACCATCAACAGCCACTTCGGAATCATGGATACCTGCGGTTTCCCGAAAGACATTTACTACTATTACCAATCTTGGTGGAGCGACCAACCAGTAGTCCATATCTTTCCTCACTGGAACTGGAAAGGCGACGAAGGTAAGGAAAAGAATGTGTGGGTCAACAGCAACGCGGACGAGGTTGACCTGAGCTTAAATGGCAAAAGCCTCGGTAGAAAGAAAATGCCCTACAGCGGCCACTTGGAATGGAAAGTTGCCTACCAGCCTGGCAAGCTCGAAGCAGTCGGTTTCAAAGGTGGCAAGGAAATGGGACGAGAAGTAGTGGAAACCACCGACGAAATGTCCTCGATCAGGATTGTTCCCGATCACACCGGCATCATGGGCGACAGCAAGGATCTCACGGTTGTCAACTTCTTTGCTCAAGACATTGCAGGGAGGGTGGTTCCAATGGCAAACAATAAGCTCGAATTCGAAATCGAAGGTCCAGGAAAGATAATTGGAGTCGGAAACGGTGATCCAACGTGCCTCGAACCTGACACCTACACGCCAACAACATTTACCCAAGATCTATCCACAAAATGGAAGTTCCAACATATGAAGGGCGGAATTGCCGAATCAGGAACTTCATTCGACGACTCTAAGTGGGAGATCGTTGATGCTTGGCAAAATCAACACATGACTCCCAACTCCGACGCTGTCATCCGAAAAACCTTCAGCATCGATGACGTCAACAAATGGAAATTCCTGGACGTCGGGGCCATCGACGACGAGGGTCAAATCTATGTCAATGGAACCCTTGTCAAAACCACGACGATTTGGAACGAA
>JAYVXG010000064.1:0-2619 GCA_043785475.1 Armatimonadota bacterium | reverse complement strand
TGGAGACCCGCTACCCGTATGAAGGGAAGGTGAAGGTCACGGTGAATCCAGCTACTCCTACCCATTTTGCTCTCAAACTTCGAGTTCCTTCGTGGGTTGAAGCAATTGGCGTCGAGGTCAATGGTCGGTCCGAAAAATTCGATTCACCCAGCGGTTTTGCAACCATTGATCGCACGTGGAAGAAAGGGGACACGGTGAAGTTGACGATGGATATGCCGGTTCGCCGCGTCATTTCGCATCCATCAGTTAAGGAGACGTTTGGCAAGTACGCCTTTGAGCGAGGCCCACTGGTTTATTGCTTGGAGGGAGTCGACAATAAATTTGATCTCGACCAGATGGGAATCCCCATGAACGGCGAGGTCTCGGCGAAAAGTGTGAAGGGCCTGTTTGGTGACACGACGGTAATCGAGGGGGACGCGTTCTTGACAACCGAACAACCATGGTCCGGAAAATTGTTCGCAAGTACCGCGGTTGCCAAGCCGGTGAAGTTCCGCGCGGTTCCGTATTGCTTTTGGGACAACCGCGGGGCCAGCGAAATGAGAGTTTGGGTTTCACCAAATCCGGTTCCCTCTCCAATTCGAGGCTTGGAAAAAACGGCGAAGGTGAGCGCGTCATTCATTAGTCCGAATTGCGACATCGATGGAATTAACGATGGCTACGTTCCTTCTGACAGCAACCAGAACTCACCGAAACAGTTTCACTTTTGGCCCCAAAAAGGCGCTCAAGAGTGGGTGCAATATACGTTTCCCAAGGTCACAACGGTTAGCTCATCGAAAATTTACTGGTTTGATGACACTGGACATGGGGAGTGTAGAGTTCCAAAGGCTTGGGTTCTTCAGGTTCGCGATTCTTCTGGGTGGACGACAATATCGCTCAAAGCAAACGAGAAATATGGGTTGACTTTGAATGCGTGGAACGAAATTCATTTTTCACCAACGGCGGGCAGGGAGTTTCGAATTTTGGTCGATCAACAGAGTAATTGGGCATCTGGAATTCACGAATGGCAAATTTACTAGGCAAAATCCTTTGTATTTTGGTCAAAAACGATCTAGAATTCGATTATGTTCTTGAGTGCAATTGTTTCACTTACTTTGTATGGCTCATCAAGCCAAGTAATTTCGAGAGGAAGTCAGGTTTGGGCCGGCCACGGAGGAAACTCTGCTCACACGGCTATGTCAACTGTTCCGTCGCGGCAACTCGATTCGATTGTTTGGAGTATTCCAATCGATCTGAACCCTCGATACAGCGGCAATGACCTGCTAACACACTACGGCGAAGTATCGGTTACGGGTCAAAACGTCGTGATCACTTCAGTCAAGCAAAACTTGACCGACGGGTTTAAGATTCGGGCTTTTAAATCTTCAGGTCTGGCTCTTTGGACGGAAAGCACGGACTACTCGCTCCCTCCTCAGGGATGGATTGCCAGTTGCAGCCCAACTCTAGTCTTCACACGAGGAACTCTCGCTGACCCAATGGTTGCTTACCCAATGGGTGGCGGTCGAGTCGCTTTCCGGGCCGCTCATAATCCTGGAGCAGTTCCGGTTGTTCATGCTTTTTACGGCGACGCTAATTTTTCCAATAACTCAAGCGCCTACTTGGCCAACGTCAAGATTTGCACTCCACTTTCAACCAGCGCCGATGGCTCGATCTATTTCGGATTCCAAGTTTATGGCAGCAATCCTTCGAATCTCACCAGCGGGTTAGGAAAGATTGACAAGGATGGCAATGGCTCTTGGGTTGCCGCCACTAGTTTGTCGGGTGACAACTCGGTTGGACAGATGAAGGTCAATTGCGCCCCAGGCGTCGATCCTCGAACACAAACTGTTTACGCAACGACGAACACAGGAAGTTTTGGCCGGGGATATCTGGCGCGAGTCAACTGTGGGACGATGCAAGTTATGTCTCGGGTGCGGCTTTTGGATCCCCGAAACGGAAACGATGCGGCGATTGACAACGAAGGAACTTCGTCTCCGCTTATCGGGCCAGACGGTGATGTTTACCAGGGCGTTTTGGTTAGTGGAAATCACTCGCGTGGGTTTCTACTTCACTTCTCACAAAATTTAAGCCAGACCAAAATTCCGGGAGCATTCGGCTGGGATGATACGCCCTCAGTAGTGCCAAGCCGTATGGTTGGTGGATACACGGGAAGTTCCCCATATTTGCTGTTCTGTAAATATAATAACTATGCGGGAGCGGGCGGAACGGGTCAGAACCGAGTTGCGGTTGTAGACCCCAATGCTTCGGATTTAGAATCCATTTCGAACATTCAAACGATGCGGGTTGCAGACTCGGTTCTTTGTCCGACACCAGATGGCGAATTCCCGGGAACACCCGGTGCAGTGCGCGAATGGTGCGTGAATTCTGCCGCGATAGACGTGCCAAAGAGCTGCGTGATCGTTAGCGCTGAGGATGGTGTTTTGTATCGCTGGAATCTCCAGACCCATGCGTTGACCGAGTCCATTCGATTGTCACCGGCACCAGGAATCGGAGAGGCTTATACTCCGACTGCGATTGGTCCTGACGGTCGAATATATGCAATGTCGAATGCGACCTTGTTTGCGATCGGCGTCGCACGATAGTGTTGGTCTTATCGTTGTTGGTGGTCTCCCTGTTGGCGAG
>JAYVXG010000063.1:0-8660 GCA_043785475.1 Armatimonadota bacterium | reverse complement strand
TAGAAGATCAACAAGGGCCTTTGGCCCACCAGCTTGAGTTAGTTCTTGAGAGAGGATCGATGAGATTTTCTTCTCAAGGATGCTTTCGACCTTTTTGATGACATCGGGTGGAGTCTGTTCCATCATCGCAATTCTTGCGGCGACGTCCGCCCTCATGTCCGGTTCGAGCTTGCCAATTATGTGGGCAGCACTGACGATTGGCATGTACGAAAGGATCAAAGCGATAGTCTGTGGATGCTCGTCTTGGATAAAACTTAACACTTGTTGCGGATCGGCCTTTTTGAGAAACTCAAAGGGCACTACCTGCATCGCAGTCATTATTTTGTTTAGGATTTCTTCCGCCCGGTCTGAGCCAAAGGCGGATTCAAGAACCGCCCGCGCACTGGCAACGCCGCCTTCAGCTATGTATTCTTGGGCGATGGCTAGCTCATAGAATTCCTCAATAACTTGCTCGCGGACTTCCGGAAAGACCCTTTCCAATCGCGCTACTTCGAGGGCGAGAATTTCAATATCGCTCTCGGTCATGTGCTTGACCAGCTCACCGGAGATGTCAGGTCCGATGATCATCATCAGGATGGCGGCTTTAGTTCGGTTTTGAATATCTTTTCCTTTGACGCTCATTTTGGTGTTGGCTCCGTTAACCAGGTCTTGATCAGCATGGCAGTTGGCTCGGGCCGATCCTTAGCCATTTGTTTGATGGCTGATAAATGGACCGACTTCTTCTCTCGAATTTTTTCGACTTCGAGAATTTCATCGTTGTTTCGGTAGATAATTCCATCAGTACCCATTTCTGCCAGCTCCTGATCCGTGTATTTGCTGATTGCGCGATTGTATGCATCGGCATTTGATGGGTTGGAAAGGTCTGAACCACCGTCCATTGCATAGGTTCCATTTCCCATTGGTACCTGTATTAATTGACCGTTCGCGGTGACCATTGTCCCAAGGCTCGGCTTCGATAGCTTCCCGAGTTGCTTGACTACCATGATTCCTACAATGAGCAACGCGGCAATTGGTAAAAGAGAGAAGAGTTGCTGCATTTTGGCTGCACCCTTTGATTCTTCTTGGGCTTTCACAATTTGGGTCTTCGTTGTGTCGTCAAAGGCCATTGGGGTGACTTTGGCAATAAACTTTGACTCGTCTTTTCCTTGAACTTCATTTTTTACAAAGGCAGTGAGCGATGCCAGTTTCGCGGCATCACCAAATGCAGTTTCTTTGTTGTCGGCGGCAACGTTGATGACCATTGATTTAACGGTTCCGACTGCGGGTTTTGTGTCGGTGGTAGTTTCTGTTCTTGTTGGTTCGCTTTGCTTAACCGTGTTCTTGTAACCGTCATCGGCTTTTTTCTCGGTACCGGCGGGGGCTACCGGCTTCGGTGTATTTGCTGCCATGCCTGCGGCAATGCTGCCACCAGATGCTGCGCCCGCCATTTCCTCAGTCATTTCTTTAGTGACAATTCCTTTCTCAACTTTCTGTGAAACGATATGCTTCCGGGTCTCGTCCATGTTGACTTCGCAATTGACGCTGACTCTTGTGAGACCATGGCCGTAAATGCCGTCGAGAATTCCTTGAATCCGCATCTCTTCTTTGCGAGCAACTGACTGTTCCATGTCGAGTTTGCTCGAAGCAATGGAACCGCTGGCGGTCGCTTCGTTTCCGTCGTAAAGGGCCTCGCTGCGCTCGTCAAGAACCACAACGTGCTTCATATCAAGACCTTCGACTGAGTTCGCCACGAGCATCGCGATTCCTCGGGCGGCGTCTCGCGAAATGGACCCGTTACCTGCTGTTACCAGGCTGACGCTTGCGGTCGCCGGTCGTTGGCTCTCAGCGAATGGGGATGGATCTCCAAGAGTTAGGTGGACCCGAGCACTTCGCACTCCTGGGTTCGTTTCAATCGAACGGGCAAGTTCGCCTTCGCCCATAGTTCGAATTCTCTCTCGCTCGACTGCAGGGGTCACACCAAGATTCATGTCCCCCAAAGATTCGAAACCCGTGTGTGCTCCCTTTGGAACCTTTCCACTACCGGCTAACCTCATGCGAAGCTCGGGAACTTTGTCGGACGGGACTTCGACCTGACCGGGCGTATCGTATTTGACGGCGATGCCTTGGCCCTGGATGTCGGTCACAATCGCGGCCTTATCAACCTCCGTCAATCCGCCATAAAGCATCTCAAACTTTGGTCGCGAGGCAACCGAGTAGACGCTAAACAGAAGTACGAGTGTGAGTGCCACACCGCCAATTGTTGTGTACCGTTGGGTTGGATTGCTTTCCAACCACCAATTCTTAATTTTATCGATGAATCCGCCCATGGTTAAAGTCCCGAGAGGCAGAAGTTAAAGAGACTAAACTTGCATTCTTGAAAGCTCTTGAAAGGCTTCGAGCATTTTGTTTCTCACCGCCATGGTGAGCTGCATCGAAGTCGAGGCTTTTTCCATTGCTAGCATGACGTCTTGAACTTCTACCGGTCGTCGACCCGTCATGTAATCCGTTTGAATCTCAGCCGCTTTCGACTGTGAGTCATTCACTTCTTTCATGACGTCCATCAACATTTGGGCAAAATCGCCTTTGTTCCCCGCGGACTGAGTCGCAGTCCCAAGTTGTCCTTGGTCAAGGGCTTCCTGGATCGCTGGGTTGACAGAAATTCTCATCTACTTTATTAGGTTTCGGCTAAACCTTGCCGATCTGGAGGGCAGAACCAATCATTCCTTTCACGGTGTTAAAAGCTGCAATATTGGCTTCGTAGGCGCGGCTGGCGCTGATCATGTCAACCATCTCCATCGTGGGGTCAACGTTGCTCATTGTCACCATCCCCGTCTGAGGATCGTGGAAAGGGTTTGACCAGTCGACTTTCTGTAAACAAGGTCTTTCGTGATCTTCCTGAACGGATTCGATCTGAACTCCATTGTCTGTAGCATTCAAAACTACTGACCGTCTTCGATAGCCGTCTTCGCCAGGGCGAGCAACGGTATTTGCGTTGGCGATATTGCTCGAAATAGTGTCCATACGAAACCGCTCAGCGGTGAGTCCGCTGGTGCTGTATTGCAGGGCATTGGCTAGTGATCCTATTCTCATTTATTAGTGTCCTTCTCGAATAATGTTCTTGAGACCCGAAAAATATCGGCTCGTAAGCTCGGTGAGGGTGTTAAAGCGGGCTTCAGTCGTGGCAATTGACATGACTTCAAATTCCATGTCGACATTGTTCCCGTCAAGGCGTAAGGATGAATTCTCCGCGCGCATCGGACCACTCTTCCGATTGGCAACGACTTGGTCGAAGTTATCCATGCTGTCTTCGAGCAGGATGTTAAAATCAGAATCCTTGCGCTTGAACCCAGGAGTGTTGACGTTCGCGAGGTTATTGACTAGCAAGGACTGCCGTTCGGCAGTCTTGTTCATCGCTCGGCTTAAGCGATCAGCTTGTGGTCCAAAAAGGTTATCTAGGTAAGACACGGTCGTATTCCCACGATCCGCTCATCCGTGCGCTTGTCCGTTCCAATCCATGGTTCGGAAGGCTTTTATGGCCTAATGTTGTTATCGGCAGGAATTCCAATATTTGGAGTTGACGACGCTTACTTACTCTTTTTACTCGCGATTAGCCCACTAGTCCGATCAAATCCAAAGAAGTGTTCAGCGGCGACGTGGGTCTTTCTGTTGCTGAGATACGACAGGTAGGTGGATTCGTCGTCCCTAGCCATTTGTTTGCCATATCGAACGGAATATTGTGCTTTTTGATGGTCGCCTAACTGCATAAATAGCTGGGTCTTGCGTTCGCGTTCCTGGACATTTTCAACCTGCTGAAGTCGCGATTTAACATCAGGAGTAAATTTTGCCATATTGGCCTTCAGTATTTTGAGTGGTTTGCGGATGTAGGCAGTCGAAGTGAAAAGAGTCTCATAGCTTCCGAACCGGACTATATCGACCAGCTCAAGACTTCGAACTGCGTCCAATAGGGCATCAGGATTTCCAACGCTGGCTTCTTGATCTGCGCATTCTGTAAGCTTGGACGAAAGAGCGGTGCAGGTTAAAAAGATGTCGCCTTTTGGCCCCTCGATCAAAGATTCGCCAAAGTAGCCAGGAAACACTTGAGAAATCTTGCCTTGCTTTGCTTTGTTAATCCACATCTCGCTTAGCTCACGCAGTACCACCACGTCATGATCATGACCTTTCATCCTCTCTCTGGAAATTCGAACTGGCTCGATATAAGCGTCTGTCCGAGAATCGAGTGCAGTATCCACTACTACCGTAAAAAATGAATCGTGGCAGCGGAAATTATCCACTGCATGAACCGTTCCCCCGAACGCCAGCAAGACCGCGCTTGCCTTAGAGACGACTACCCAAACTCCCCGCATATTTACAATCATCGGTTAAATCAAAGCGGGTTCCTTAGGGGAAAGTAAAATAGTCTGAAAGACCCAGCAAATTTCAGAAAAACTAAAGTCTCCTTTAAGTTTTCTGATATAATAACCACAGAGTAATGAGATTTACTCAGGAAGAATACGGAGAATCCGAAAAATGAACAATCATTGTCAGAGCTGGGAGTCACACCTTGTGGAGCAAATCCGAAAAGGAGATGAGATTGCCTTTGATCTCTTCATGGACACTTACCGACCGATGCTAACTGGTCTCGCTCTGAGAAAACTGCACAACACCGAGGACGCCAATGACGTTGTCCAGGAGACGTTCGTCAAAGCATATCGAAGCCTAAAGGACTTTGATACAAGCAGACCTGTACGGCCATGGTTGACCCGAATATGCTTAAATTGCATTGTTGACCTAGCCCGACAAAGAAAGAACAACACCGAATCGCTCGACAATGTCGAGTATTCGCTATCCGATGGGGGAGCAGCGACTGAAAGAGCAGAGGGGGCATTGGTTCGGGGCCAGATTAACGATGCGATCAAGCGATTGCCTTGGAGATATCGACAGATTATTGTAATGCGGCACTTCGATCACCTTGATGTGAGCGAGATTGCCACGAAATTGGAAAAGCCCGAAGGAACGATCAAAAGTTGGCTGTTTCGAGCAAGAGCAATGCTGCAACGAGACCTGACGCCAATCTTTGGCTAAGAACAAGTTGCTTCACCTCCATAAAAACTCCGGGAAACCGGAGTTTTTTGTTTTATTGAGGTGCGGATTTCTTCTTGCCAGTCACTGAAAAGCCGAATCGGTAGGCTGTATTGGAACCGATCACTAGCTGAAGGCTCGGTAATGTTCGATCATCGGCGGCGGTGTACACCTTAAATGGCACGATTGCAAACGCTCCGTCGACTTTTTTCCCGCCGATATCGAGGTCCACGGCGACACGGCCAAAGCCATTTACTTTGCCGGTCAGTTTGATCTTCTGTTTTTCGGTTGGAAAATCAAGTGTGCCCTTAAAGTTGCCGTCTTTGTCGATTTCAAAGGACATCGAGCCGTCTACAGTGTCGTTGCTGAGCGAGAAGTATCCGCTCAACTCATACCGACCCACGTATTCGGCAATATTCGCTTTGTCGTTGTAGCCAAACTCTTCAAAATTGCCGTTAAGCGATTCGCTGACTACCCAGTAAGGTAACTCTTCAGCCACCATTTTTTCCCTCGAACCCTTCAATTGTCGACACCGAGAAGTCACCTTCACTAAGGCAATGCTCCACAGGTCATGGTAGTTTGGCCAAGGTTCGATCAACATTTTGAGTAGTTCTTCGGATGGAAGGGCGCCACTTTGCCCGACATATTGCAAGTACCTGATGTACAAAAGGGCGCCTCCATCAACGGAAAAGGACTCTTTAAGGTCTTTGGTCATTCTGCCGATTGCCTTCAAATCGCCCTTTAAAAATGCTAAATGAGTTGTAAGCAACGTGAGAAATGATGCGTCAATGCCAATCGGATTGATCTTTTTCAACCGGTCGATCAAAATGGCGGCATGTGCGATGTCCCCATGAAGAAGCGAGTCGAGGCCCGATCGAACGAGAACTCCGCTATCGACTCCCTCTAGTTTCTCCAATTTGGCAAGCGTCTCGTCTGCCAACCCATTGAAGCCATTATTCAACTGGCAAATGTAAAGTTCCTTTAGATAGTCCGCTTTGTTGGTTATTAGTCGTTCTTCAATCTTCTGCCAAGGACCGACTTGGCTCAAAAATGCCAATCGATAGCTCTCATCGGAATTATTGATGAGTTTGCTTAGCAACACGACCAATTCAGGATCATTGTCAATTTCGGTTAGGTCCTGAGCCAAGTCGTTGGCCATTTTACGCCTCGCTGATATCACTTGATATGCTGACAACTTGTCGCTGTTTGAAAAGAAAGACAACAGCGTGTCCAGCCCACCATAAGCTAGCTTGCTGACGGATAAATGGCCTTGCGCCATTTTTACGAGACTATCAGGAACAGGCTGAAAGTCCTTTAAATTCTTAGCAGTTTTGACAACCCAATTTGCGACCTGAACGTTCAGCTCGTTCGGGAGCCTTTGGGCCGCGGCCCGGAATTCGGGCTCCAGGTCGATTGAACTGGCTCGGAGAACAGTCAATAAAGAGTAAATACTGTCTCCGTTTGTCGAAGAAGCGAGGAGAGATCTGGCTCTATCCACTAAGGCAGGGTCATGTATGAGAGTGGCAATAATTAGGGAGCGCATTTCCCAATATCCGCTGTCAGGCATACGAACTTTGGCACCCTCAACAACTGCTTTAGCCAAATCATATTGATTGCGACGCAAGTATGTCCGGTACATTATTCGGCTAGCAGCATCGACAAATTTGCTTTCTCTGTCGAGCATCTGGACTTGCTTAAAGGCAGCTTCTATTTCGGGCTTGGTTGGGTCGATGCTCTTCTTAAGAAGAGCGGCAAATGCGATGACCAAGCCGTCAGCGGGATAGTCATGGAGCAATCGGTTTGCGAACAATAATTGGTTTTTGTCCGGTTCAGACAAATGTTGAATTAGTCCATCCATTGCAGGAAGCATTGTGTCCCGGACCTCGGAATCATAAAGATTCCAGATTGCGCTGAGATAACGAGCCTGTCCGACAGCGTTGACCTGGCCATAAATAACCGCCATATCGTCATAGATCGAATCTGGAAAATCCAGATTGTTCTTTTGAAGAACCAAATTCAATTCGTAGCTGGCGCCTCTGTTCCTGCAAATTTTTGCGTACGCGTAGAGCGCGTAGGGCTCGAGGGTGCCGTAGCTTTGTAGAACTCGTAAAATAGATAGGGCCTCATCCGACCTTTTCGATTGGCAAAGGACCGCAACTTGGTCAGCTAAGGCGTCCTTGTATTGCAGCGGAGTGAAGGCACCGATTCCAAGTTTTTGCTTGTAAGAATTAAGGAATAGCGTGAGCTCTTCCTTTTTGGGAGCAAAGGTACCGAGGACGACTTCCTGTTCTTTTTCGGCATAGATTGAGGGCTTTTGAGCATTGTCTCCATAATCGTGCCGCGTGTAATCTTCGACACTTTTCGCGACACTATCGCCCAGTTTTGAGAGGAGCATCGCACCAATGGAAGGATCAACCGCAGACTTCTTTTGGATTGCTCGATTAAGAAAATAGGTGAAAGTCCCTTGACCCAAGTTTGGCGCTTCGTACGATTTCATTCCTGGCGCGCATCCCAAAAGGACTCCAATGTTGGTTTTCTTTCCCAGGTCGATCAGCTTCCGACCAAATGGATTTTGCCCGCCAGCGCGGCAAGCGTCCGAGACGACCACGACATTACGAAGCTTTTTTTTGGCCAGTCGCTCGAGAATTTTTTGGACTGAAATTCCCTTTTCGTGGGCGTTCGCCACCGTCGCATCGTTTGGCATCCAGTAGTCACCGTCGGACAAACCCATTCCGTGGCCAGAGAAATATACGATGAATAGGTCTCCAGAGTCAAGGGTTGTTCGGGACAACATTGAGTCCAACGCTCGATTTACGGTCTCGGCGTTGGCATTCACTAAGCCTTCTTGATCGGCTAAAACTGAAACCGAATCTTGGGTAAATCCTAGTTCAGTCTTCAACGTATTGGCGAACGAGATACAGTCCTTCGCACCAAATCGAAGCTTTCCTAACGACTCATAATTGCTCACGCCGATACAGATCGCCCACTTTTTGGGTTGCAGTTGGGGAATCTGAATCTCGTCTGATGGTTGAGGGGCTTGTGCGAAGACGGTTTCTGCCAAAAAAAGTCCCAATGCAATCAACGGTAAAAATCTCTTCATAAAGCCATGTAAAAGACGACTGAGGATGATGATCGAGACGCGGAAAATTGTTTTTTGATCGCGGCAATCCACCATGCTGTAAAATGAAATCTGTTCCACATGAGGAAACGATGTTCCTAAAACGGTTTTATGACGAGCAATTGGCTCACGCAAGCTACCTCATAGGTTGCTACGCGACCGGTGAAGCCATGGTCATTGATCCGAATCGAAGCTTCGACCAATACATCCAGGCCGCTTCCGACGAGGCGATGCAAATCGTCGCCGTCACAGAAACCCACATTCACGCCGACTTCCTCTCTGGCAGTCGCGAACTGGCCCAACGGACCGGCGCGACTCTTTACCTCTCAGACGAAGGCGACGCCGAATGGAAATACGGTTTTGCCAATGAGCCAAACGTTAAGCTTGTCAAACATGGCGATGTGATCGAGATTGGCAACATAAAGTTAGACATTTGGCATACGCCCGGACACACGCCCGAACATCTGACTTTTGTCGTCACCGA
>JAYVXG010000062.1:0-8684 GCA_043785475.1 Armatimonadota bacterium | reverse complement strand
CACCTTGTTTTCGATGGTAGCATTGTGAGCTTTGTCAGCGGGAAGTTTCCACTTAGCCGCCCCATCATTCATGGCACTCTTGAGCGATGCAACTCTTTCTTCGATAGGCTTTAGAGCGTCGTCCGGCATCTGCTTGCCCTCCTGTGTATACAGCGGAGCCAAGTTTTTTCGTTTGTCTGAGAGAAAGTCTTTAGTGATGAACAAGTCACGAGCTAGTGCCCAGTTGACCCACCCGTTTTTCTTTGCCCCTGCAATGGCGCCATCCAAATCACCACAGATGAGGTCCAGCCAGTCTTTTGCCCTCTTTGGAGCAGCCTTTATGAAATCTGACCTCAGTTTGGCGTATTCAGGCTCAGCCTCCGAGAGCTTAGCCTTGATATCTGCTAATGCTTCATTTCCCGTATGCTGGAGCTTGTTGTTGTTCTGACTCCACTCGCGGGTTCCAGTTTTCCACCCTGGGTACTTTTCAAGCGCGAACTCAACAATCAGTTTGGCCCGCCTTGACCAGAGCAGAACATCTCGCCACTCTCGGTCGGGTCCCGGAAGCTTAAGTATGGAAACTGGACCATACAGCGAACTCACCACGGAATCTAGATTCTCCTCCGTCATCTCGACCATGGAGGGATCACGAAGCGCGCCAGCGCGAGGGAACGTTTCTGCTCCCGCAAGGATGGCGGCATCCTGCCACATGTCTACCATAGCTGAATGTAGACCATCCGCGGACCCGTCGACCACACCTGTAGGAGCTTCTGCCAGGCTCGCATTGGAGCCAAAACCGTATCCGAAGTATCGCAATGACGGAAACTTACCGGGTTGGATAGTGATTTTCATGCGGCCAGACTCGGAGTCCCGGCGATCAGCTCGTTGATAGAGCCCATGAGAGGCAGACAGCGCGACCGTAGCTTCTGCATATTTTTTTTGGCTAAACAGCGTATCGGCTTCTTCGAACTTCGTGACAAACGCTTTCAGGTCTTCGGCTGCCTGGGTATTCGAGTCTTGCTGGGCCGACGCAACTGTTGCACAACAGAGACCGAGAACAACCAACATCACGCCATGCCGGCAAGTAATAAAGTTCATAGGATTATCACTATAACAAATGGGGAAGCGATTGTGCAATATCGCGGTGACGTGGTGGTCCCCAATTCTTCGGTGCGAAAAAGCACGCAACTTGGCTTGAAGCTACTGCGAGATTCTCAAGAAGGCATGGCTCAGGCAACCCACACCGACTCCTTGACGAAACGAACCTTTTCGCCGTGGGGCCCCTTTCGAAGTTCTTCTCACCCCTTTAGTGTTAAGTCATCATGGTAGGTAGGGATGGCGGAAATCGCACGAAGAATATGGCGCTGAGTCAATTCTATCACCCTAAAGTTGCTAGCGCATGCTAGAGACGTAATGCGTTCACTGCTGACAAACTCACCAACCGGATTCAAAAGTTCAGAAGACTGGTGGGTTTTCAGGGTTGGCTACAGTCAATGACCAGCCCACCCCAGGAATGGGTGCTTTTCGTGTGGGGCAGAGCTACCGAGTGAAGTCGCCTTTGCGATCAGATCGTTGAGGTTTGCAATTTTAAAGTGGAGGAACGGCGACTTGCCGTCCGTTATCCCTACAGTGCCAATGTAATGCTCTACCACTGAGCTAACCGCCCGCAGGGAATATCATTAAAGCTCACGACGTTGTTTCAGTTCAAGCTGCCAGACCCAATTCGCTTAGGAAAGGTGTCTGAGATTGAATTCGATGGCTTCGCGAATGTGCACGTCCCAATATTCCCAGTTGTGATCGCCAGAAAACTCCTGATACTCGTGCTTGATGCCGGACTCGGCCATTTCGCGGTGTACAGTTCGGTTCGACTCAATCAAGAAGTCTTCGGTCCCGCAGTCAAATCGCAATGCTGGTAAAGGTGATGCCTTCTGCGCCAAAGCGACCAGGTCATCTTTCCCGCCCGGGGATGCAACACCAAACACCGGCAAGAATTCCTTGATGAATGCCGCCTCTTGTTCCTCGTTGCTTTCAGGAGCCGCGGTCGGATAGTAACGACCTATAATCATCGCGCCTGAGTGGGACACCGCCGAAACGAACAAATCGGGCCGCTCTAAGGCGACTCGGAACGCGCCATATCCGCCCATCGAAAGCCCCGCCGTACACCATTTCCCCTCAATTGTAAACCAGTGACGCAGCAAATCCGGCAGTTCGTAAGCAAGCGCTTGTAGATATTGGTAGCCTTGCAGAGCGTCGACGTAAAACCCTCGGCCACCATCTGGCATAACGACAATCAGGGGCTTATCTGCCACGTATCGCTCAATCGATGTCCGCCGCTGCCAGGCCGAATAGTCGTCACTTAGGCCGTGCAACAGCACCATGCAGTGGTATGGGCCGGGGACCGATGGATCTGGATGTATGACTAAAGTCCCAGTGGATTTTTGGAGTGTTTGGGAGAAGTAACGGACCTCATGAAGAGACATTAAATTCTTTTACCCTATGCTCGGTATGCGGATCGTATAATGATAAATATGAATGTCCACTATAGCAATCGAGCCCAGTGGATTTCTGTCATTCGATTTTGCGTGTTTGCGGTCATGCCGCTGGGTGGATTGGTTCACTATCTCGCCTTGCGAGTTTGGCTTGCGATCATCTTTTCGCCCATTGTTTTGTTCTCAGCCAGCCTATCGTTCGCTCAGCTTAGTTCTTCGCTCACGGAATACGAACTGAGTGACTCAAAGATCAAGAAGATCGTGCTTGGTCGCGTGGTAGGAGTGATGCGATACGACGCAATCCAAAAAGTTCGCTTCCGAGAAAATCGTTGGTGTTATGTGAAGGGTAAGCATCAAACGTTCTTCTTCGTTCCCAAGATGGACGGCTATGAAGAGTGCGTTAAGCTTATAAGCAACAAGCTGAAAGATACGCACGACGTCGAGCCGATCGACGCCAAGTTTTCGTAGCTAGTGGCCGTGACCGGATTGCGGGTCGTGCCATTCGTTGACCAAATCCTTGTCAACATTGCTTCGATATCGGAACCAGAGGTAGGCGTTAAAGAATAGCGCGAGGACGAACATATAGACTGCACCCCGCTCAGCAACCGCCAAGTCCGAAAGTCGATAGTCGTAATGCCACTCTTTGCCGAGAGCGGAGGAAGCGTAGAATCCGAACAATGGCAGGACGACCATCAAGACCGCGCCTAATATACGGGCGAGCTTGGCATCCTCTTCTAAAATCGGTTTCTCTTGTTCTGACATATGGTCATTATGACGTCTCATGCCCAATATCTGCACCTCTATCGAACTTCGAGGAGGTTAAAAAGTGTCAAATGAGGGGAAATTCTATTTCAAGAATCGATTCAAAGTGGTGCGGAGCTCCTTGACCTTCTCGTCGCGCGATTCATAGTGCTGGTGCTCCTCGCCAAAAACGCAGTCTTCCACGTGGTGAGTTAACAAAAGAAGCCCAAGCTGATCGAGCGCAGCTCGTAACGCGGAGACTTGAGTGAGAATATCAACGCAGTAGCGCTCATCGTCCAGCATCTTTTTGATGCCATTTACTTGGCCAGATACTCGATTGAGGCGCCGCTTAGCGTCTTCGTAGGTGGGGTTTGATTCTTTCATCCTGCCTCAATATGCTTCAGGAGAATTATAACAGGATGAACTTGGGGGTTCGGGTAACAAAACCCCCAAATTGCTATTTCTTGGCCTTCGCCGTCTTTTTGGCGGCTTTCTTCGTCGCATCCTTTAGGAATTGAGACAAACTCTTGGCATCCAGTGCGCCCTCGGCCATCAAAATCAACTTTCCGTTGGAATCGAGGACCATCAGAGTCGGAAGCAGGCTGACATTGTATTTGGTGCCGGTCTTTTTCCCTTCTTTATCGGTGTCTTGTTTAACTGAGACAAACTGCCCCAGGGTCTGAATCGCCGACTTGTCTTTATAAGTCGTTCGATCCATGTTCATGCAACTTCCTCACCAATCGGCGTAGAAGTCAACAAAGATAAGCTTCTTCGATGCCTTTGCCGTTTTCATGGCTTTCGTCAGATCTCGTTCCCATTTCATTTGGGATTGAGCAAACGATGCCACCAGGGCAAGGCACACGACAGTAATAGTTAATTTCTTCATCGTATCCTCACCTATATAATGCCACGAGTACACTGAAAAATCACATGAGTGAAAAGCAATTTCGCCTTTACGACTCACTTTCCCGGAAAGTCAAACCCCTTGCTACCGCCGAGCCGAAACACCTCCGCTTTTACACCTGTGGACCAACGGTCTACTCCTATGCCCACATCGGAAACTTCCGATCCTTCATAACTGCGGACCTGATTGTCCGAACGGCAAGGGCGATCGGGTGGAAAGTCACTTGGGTTTCGAATATCACCGACGTGGGCCATCTTACCGACGACGATATCGCCGATGCGACCGGTGAAGACAAGATGGAAAAAGCCCTCAAGTCCAAGGAAGGCGAGCAGTTTCACAATGTGTGGGAACTAGCTGAATACTACGAAGCGGCCTACCGAGAGGATTGGAAGCTCCTTAACCTCGTCGAACCCGACGTTCGGCCGAAAGCCACTCAGCATGTTCGGGAGCAGATTATTGCGGCTGAGGACCTGATCAAGAAAGGATTTGCCTACGAGACGCCAACTGGAGTTTATTTCAGCGTCGACAAGTTTCCCGGTTACGGGAAGCTGAGTGGAAACACGCAGGAGAGTCTTCGAAAAGGCGTTCGCGATGTTGTCCTTGACGAGAACAAGAAAGACCAATCGGATTTCGCGATTTGGAAGAAGGACGACAAGCACTTGATGCAGTGGTTCTCTCCGTACGGATGGGGCTTTCCAGGCTGGCACATCGAATGCTCGGTCATGGCGAGGGCCTATTTGGGCGACACCATTGACCTCCACAGCGGAGGAGAAGATAACAAATTTCCTCATCACGAATGCGAAATCGCGCAAAGCGAATCGCTCACCGGAAAGCCGTTTTGCGAGCATTGGAGCCACACCGCGTTCTTGCAGGTTAACGGACAGAAGATGTCGAAGAGCCTCGGCAACTTCTATTACGTTCGCGGCTTGATGGCAAATGGGGCAGACCCTCTTGCAATCCGCTTCGCCCTGATATCGGGCGTTTATCGCAAGAATCTCAACTTCACGGATCAGGGGCTCGAGGATGCCAAAACCAACATTGACCGATTTCGGCGAGCCGACGCGGCGGTCATCGAGGCATTGGAGAGTGGCTCAGCTGGAGGGGACGCAATTGGGGCCGAACTGGAATCCTTGTACGATCAAGCCCTTGAGGCGATGCTGACAGACCTAAACACCCCCATCGCAATTTCTAAGGCGCTCGAGGGAGCAAAGGTCATCACGCGCGATCCACTCACTTTGGAGTCGGCGAAGTCATCCGAAGCGTTCCTCTCAAAGATCAACGATTTGCTGGGTATAGTTCGTCATCCTGACGACTTAGTCATGGTCGAGGAATCCAAGACATCCAGTGCCGACGAAGCAAGGATTTTAGAGCGAATCGAAGCACGAAAGGCGGCGAAAGTGGCCAAGGATTGGGCGTTGGCTGACACAATTAGGAAAGAACTCCTGGCCGAGGGAATTTCGCTGACCGACAATTCGGATGGCTCGGTCAGCTGGTCAGTGACATAGTAAGAAATAGGGTGGAACTAGACTATCATCCGCTGAAACAGAACATTTTTTGAAAACCGAGTAGAGAGCTGACCGATGGCTCCTACTCGGAAATTCAATTCTAAAAGCTGACGCCGTCGTAATCGCGCATGAGGCCGACCACCTTTCCAATAACCTCGGTCTCTTTCGGATCAACATCGATCGGAGCGTAGTCTGGATTGCTCGAAAGCAACTGAACGCCCTTACTTGTCTTATGGATTCGTTTGACGGTGGCTTCCTCGCCAACTCTCACCGCCATGACATCGTTGCCATGAAAAGTTTTTTGTGGACGGATGATGACCAAATCGCGCGGCATGATGCCGTCGCCGATCATCGAATCGCCCTTGACACGAAGAAGAAACGCGCCATCAACGTTTTTGACCATTTCCATCGGCACTGGAATTGTGCCTTCAATATCCTCGACTGCGGGCACGCCGAGTGCACCAGCCGCAATGGAACCCAACAGGGGCAACATCGTTACCCGCGAGTTTCCAGGGGTGAATTTCGGATGGGTCAATTTGATTGATCTGGGCGTGTTTGAACGCGAAATATATCCCTTTCGCTCCAATGCGTCTAGGTGGACCGTCACTCCACGGAGAGATCCAATCTCGAAATTTTGTCCGATTTCTCGAATCGAGGGAGGGTATCCCTCGGTTTCCACGTAGTGTAGGATGAAATCCAAAATGTCTTCTTGTCGCTTAGTGAGTCCTTTCGCCATGTTGCCCGTCTACCTGTAACAGTAGACGCATTATACGCTTAGTTTGTCTACCTGTCAAGAGGAATTTGAAAAAAATCCGTCATAATAACGGAGCAATAACTTAAAAGGTGAATTTGATTGTCAATTAGTACTTTCCAAGAAAAATTTATAAAGGGCGGCTGCGGGAAATTCATCCTATTGTTTTTCGGCGCAACCATGTTCCTCTCAGTCGGTTTCATGAACTGTAGTCGGGGCGAAAAGCTGATGGCGAAGGATATTAAGGGCAACAAAGAAAAGCCTTTTGCCACCGTCGGCGACGTCGAGCTTCCAATTTCAATGGTTGACAATGCGATCGCCAAGCAAATGCAAAGATCTCAGCTCCCACCAGACATCCTGGCAACCCTACCCCCCGAATACCAAATTCAAGGGATAGCTGGCGGAGTGTATCAAACGATTCAAGCGGGCGAAGTCTTTGAGCTCGCAAAAAGAAAAGGCTTCAAGTCCGACGATGAGTCGATCATGAAAACCTTGCACTACACGAGCGAAACCGAATTCGAGACCTACCTGCTGTCTCGGTCTAAAAAAGCGGGCCAGTTAAAGGACTCCGCAACCATCAAGGAATTTGAGGACCTTGTCAAGCCAGACTTGAAAGGCAAGACCCTAAAGGAAGCGTACACTGAACAGTTTAATGAAGTGACCAGTAGCCTGAAAGATGGTAAGAAGAGGATGGAAATCGTCCTCTACGCCGCACAGTTTTATGTGGCAGATAAGCTTCAAGAGGGAATCAATCCGTCCGAGGACGAAGTCAAGAAAGGATTCGAGTCCTACGAAATCAAGCGAGTACTCGCCAGAAGTGCCACCGCCGCAACCGACGCCGCCGCAAAGGCAAAGATTGACAAGGCCTATGCAGACTTGAAGGCCAACAAGAGCTTTGAAGATGTCATGGAGGCCTACACCGAGGACATCCCACAGGATCCCAAGAAAAAGAAGAGCGAGAACCTCGTAAAGCTGAGCCTCGGTCAACTTGAAAGTCTTCCTGAGTTCAAGACGGTCCTTAAGCTTCAGCCAGGAGCATTCAGCGAGCCGGAAAAGGGCGCTGAAGGCTATTCGATCCTCAAGTACGTTGGCAAAAAAGTCGATATTCCGAAAGACTACGAAACCAAGAAAGCCCAATTTCGGCAACAAGCCATATCCCAACAGGTTCAAAAGAAATTTAAAGATGAGCTCGAGAAAGTCGAAAAAGAAGTCAAACCAACATTCGAGACAAAATCCTACGAGGCGGCCTATCGATATCAGAAAGCGATGTCACTTCCTGCCGGTCCCGCCCAAGAACAAGAATTTCGGGCAATTTTCGATCTGACGAAGGGTGTCACGACTGCTGACGATAAGCCAGAAGTGGCGGCGATGATTCAGGTCATCACGATCCAGCATTTGTATGACCAACCAACAGCAGACAAAGTTAAGCTAAAAGGTGATCGAATCGGTGCGCTAGAAAATTATCTGACGTTTACAGATAATTGGGCGTATCGGAAAGAAGTCATCGACGCCTACAAAGAGAAAGGCGACAAGACGAAAGCCTTTGACCTCCTGATGGCGGGCCTCGAAAAGAACACTAAATTCGACGGACAAGCGCAAACGACCTTTGCCGACATGTCCGCCAAGTTCACTGAAATCAAAACCGCAGGGTTAGTTTCTGCCGACCAAGAAAAACAGTTCAGAGCAAAACAAGAGCAATGGGCAACCGACAAAAAGAAGTACGACGACGAACAGGTCCTCTTGAAGAAAAAGGACGAGGCAGACAAGAAAGCAGCGGCCGAAGCCCAGAAAAAAGGCAAGAGCGGCGGGTCGAGCCTGGCACCGCCATCGATGAAGCCGCCCGGGAAGTAACTCCCAAGCTGACATTGCTGGCAACGCCAATCGGAAACCTCGGGGATATTTCCCCGAGGACTTCCTTGGCATTAGCCGAAGCCGATTTCTGGATTGTCGAAGACTCGAGAATCAGCGCTAAGCTGGCATTTCACCTCCAAATCAAGAAGACTATGCGTGTCGCGCATGATCATTCAGAAGATTCCCAACTAAATCGTCTGTTAGATGAAATCCAATCGGGCAAGCAAGCCGTCCTATTAACTGACGGGGGCGCACCAGGTGTGAGCGACCCAGGGGCAAGGTTAGTCGATTTGGCACATGAACGTGGAGTAGAGGTTGATGCAATTCCGGGTCCAAGTGCCGTTATCAACGCGCTCATGCTTTCCGGATTTTTCGCTCAGCGATTTGCATTCCTCGGTTTTCTCGGTCGATCGCCCGGAGACATGAAGAAGGAACTCGAAGTGTTCCGTGAATCGCCCTACACA
>JAYVXG010000061.1:0-2628 GCA_043785475.1 Armatimonadota bacterium | reverse complement strand
ACCGAAGCGGTTCAAAACTCGGATTCGTAATCGATAAGTTCAATCGCGTTATCCAAATCGAAGCAATTGGTTTGCAAAATCAAAGGGTCAGAACTCGCCGAGGCATAGGCTTTGGCTCCAGTTTTTCATCGGTTATGAAGGCATACGCGTCCTCGTCCGTTGATCCCGATGGCTACGATATCAGCGGAAACAACTTCACTCTCCGATTCCTTACCCGACAGCGAGTAGCCTTCCGGCTTACTCAACTCAGCACGAAGAAGGCCCACGTTGTGACCGGAATCGTGGTCGCAGCCGGCAAGCAATAAACGGAACAGTTGAATGATGAACGCGATGAGATAAGACGAAGACTCGATATTGTCGAGCTAGTTTCTCAACGCGTTCGTCTCAAACGATCTGGCAAAAATTACTCGGGGCTCTGTCCGTTTCACGACGATAAGACCCCGAGTTTTAGTGTCAGCCCCTCCACCGGACGCTACAAATGCTGGTCCTGCGGAGAAGCTGGCGACGTTTTCACCTGGGTCATGAAGACACAAGCTCTCGACTTTCGAGACGCCCTCAAATTCTGCGCCGATCAAGCTGGAGTCGTCCTCTCCAACATCTTCGACGGACCCAAAGTCGACAAATCCGAACGAGAAAACCAACTCTCAATCATGCAGTCAGCCCTCATCTTCTTTCGAAATGAGCTGAAGAAAAACGTCAACTCCCTCACCTACCTCGATAACCGCGGACTTACTCCAGAAATCCAAGAAGAGTGGGAAATCGGATTCTCTCCAGCCCAAGGCGAAGCCCTAGCAATCCACCTTAAACGAGAAGGCAAGCACCTCGGCACCGCCGAACATCTCTTCCTCACCCAACAAGACTCATCCGGCGGATTTCATGACAAGTTTCGTGGGCGAGTTATGTTCCCCATCCGCGACTTCAAGGGCGACCTCGTTGGATTCGGCGGACGAATCATTGGCGACGGCAATCCCAAATACATCAACAGCGGCGAGACCCCGCTCTATCATAAAAGTCAAATCCTCTACGGAATGAACAAGGCCAAGGATAAGATGATGAAAGGACGACACGCCGTCCTCGTCGAAGGGTATCTTGACGTCATCGCCTGCCACCGCGCTGGGGTCACCGAGGCCGTTGCAAGTTGCGGCACCGCCCTCGCAGAAGACCAAGTCCGGCTTATCAAACGGTTTGCCGACAAAGTAACCATTCTTTACGACGGAGACTCCGCCGGAATCAAAGCCGCCTCGCGGGCCATCGAGCTGTTCGCCGAAGCCGAATTCCCGTGCCGCATCGCCATCCTGCCCAAAGGCGACGACCCCGACACCCTCCTCAAAACAAAAGGGCCAGAAGCCGTTCGTGAAGTGATTGCCAAGGCTGAAACCCCATATGATTTTGCTATCCACCGTCTGGTCAACGAACTCGGCACCGAAAGCCCCGAGTTTTGGGAGCAAATCCCCATCCTCCTCGCAAAAGCCACAAGCGAACTTGAACTTGAAAAACACTTGCTAAGACTTGCAGGCAAGCATCCAACCATTAACAACCCCGTCGCCGCGCTCTCCGCCCTCCGGCGCGAAGTCAATTCCCATAGAAAAGGCAAGGGAAACCAACGCAAGAAAGCTGAAGACAGCAGTAAGCAACGAGACACCAAGATCCGCAATGTCGTCCCCGGTGAACCCATCGTACTCAAAGCATTTTTGGACGAACGATACCGGGCAACCGTCTGGCCACATATCTCCGAACCTAAACTTTTTGTAAGCCGCACCTGCATCGATTTGTGCAACAATTTAGCCACACACTTTAACAATGAAGCACCGATAGGACCAGCTATAAACTGGATCGGTCAACTTCCGGAAGAGCATCAGCAGTTCTTCATGAATCTCGATTTTGATTCCAGCGTGGGAGAGCTCAATGACGATTACGTCAGAGACGCAATCAAATCACTTGAATACCTCTTTGCATCAAGACAGCTTGACCAAGATAAGTCGAAGATTGCACCCGGTGATGATCTCGCCCTCCAAGAGTATTTCAAGAAGCTCAAGCGACATAAGGGAGTCAATGATGCTGGACCAGTCTAATTAAGTTCCTTGCAAAAGGTTCCCAAAATTACTGGCTTATGGGAATATTGTTGAAAAAAGTGCGGTTTTGATGCGCAATTCCCAAGAACATCTCGTAACATGAAATCACGTATTCTAACAGAATTCTTTCTGCAGGAAAACGATGGATTTAGCGCCGTTATGTCGGAACTCGAGGGCACCAGGGAATCATCGGTTATCGGACTGAACTTTATACGTTGTCCTGCCAGACGGATAGCGATAGAGAATCTTGAACGCCAAAAACCTCTTTTCGTCGACGAAGAGGGCGA
Organism: Armatimonadota bacterium; assembly: GCA_043785475.1. Lineage (GTDB taxonomy): Bacteria > Armatimonadota > Fimbriimonadia > Fimbriimonadales > Fimbriimonadaceae > Fimbriimonas. Next base: position 269 of record JAYVXG010000061.1, on the reverse strand, counting down.
GCAACAAGAATTCAGCGAAGACATGGATGAAGGATTTGAAGATTCAGTCCACATGTGGTTTCGCAAAATAGGGCGCATCGCTCTCCTCCGCGCTGAACAAGAATTCGAACTTTCCAACCACGCTTGCCGAGGTTGCGAAGACTGCAAGAAACTCCTCATCGAATCAAATCTTCGCCTCGTTGTTAGCATCGCCAAACGATATGTCGGACGCGGGCTTTCCATCCAAGACCTCATCCAAGAAGGCAACATGGGCCTCATCCGCGCGGTCG
>JAYVXG010000060.1:0-2629 GCA_043785475.1 Armatimonadota bacterium | reverse complement strand
TTTAAGACCGGCAAGAACTCAGATGTGGGATTCGCTTACCAGACCCCGATCAGTGCCCGGAAGGACTTTGGCTCAAGGTTCATCCTGCAATTCGATTTCAGATGGTAGGAAAATACAATGAACACTCAGAAATTTAGTCTGACACTTGCGGCTACGGTCGGCCTGTTCTTCATCGGATGCACCCTATTTTCGCAACTTGCTCCTAGCTTATATTCGCAAGTCTTCGAGAGTTGGTATCACAACGCGATGACGAAGCCACCCGAAACTGCTTCCTTCGACATCGCAAAGGTGTTGTTGGGCTTAGTCTCAATCACATTGGTGGCTTGGGTAATGGGGATGGTTTGGGCAACCCTCTACAACGCTTGGAACAGTAAGGGAGGAAAGGCATGAAAGCCAATGCCAGTTTTTGGCGAACGTGGCCAGGAGCCTGTGCAATTGTGCTTCTCGCTGTGTTGCTTTTCTTTCTTTTGACCGAACATCGAGCCCATTTCTTCGGATTTCTGCCTTTTGGGTTTCTGTTGCTTTGCCCGGTGATGCACATTTTCATGCACAAGGGGCACGGGTCGCACAGTGAAGCTACCAATCCAAAGCCCAACAACAATGGTGACGCAGGACCTGCCGGCGGTCATCACCACTAAGAGTTACCATGCCACACGAATCTAGCGCTCCCGCCTACGGCCTATGGCCCCTCGTCATTATCAACAGCCTTCTGTTCATCATGTTCGCATTTAGCTTTGCAAAACCACAATCAAAGCGAGACTGGCGATCACTTGGAGCCTTTTCGGCTTTCATCATCGCGTTATTCACAGAAATGTACGGTTTCCCGCTTACAATCTATTTCCTGGCTCCATGGTTACAATCAAAATTTCCAGGAGTGAACCTGTACACCCATGACATGGGACACTTGTGGTATTCCGTCCTTGGCTGGAAGGGAGATCCGCACTGGAATCCAATCCATATTGGTAGCGAGATATTCATCATTGGAGGCTTTTGGGTCGTGTCCTCGGCTTGGAGCATACTCCTCAGGGCTCAGAAAACTAAAACGCTTGCGGTTGACGGTCCCTACAGGATTATTCGCCACCCGCAATACGCAGGCTTCATCCTTGTGATGTTTGGTTTTCTGCTCCAATGGCCAACGATTATCACCCTGGTTATGTTCCCAATCTTAGTTGTCATGTACACCCGCCTTGCTCTTAGAGAGGAGGAGGAAGTCCACGCAGAATTTCCAAACGCATACGACACATATGCTCTACGAGTGCCGCGATTCTTCCCCAGATTGACCACTGGCGGCAATAGAGAGGTCAAAGCAAAGTGAAGGAAACGATTCGCCTTCAAAACGTGCATTGTGAAGGGTGTGTCCAAAACGTTAAGACTGCCCTTGAGATGATCGACGGTGTGCGGGTAGCACATGTCCATAAGGAAGATCTCTTAGTGGATGTTCTCTATGAAGCTCCAGCAACCCCGCTTGAAATGCGAGAGCAACTTCTCTTGGGCGGATATTTGGCGAAGCCAAAAGTTGATCAATCCTAGCTCGACGATTACCGTAGTTGTGGGTAAGGCATCGTTTGACTTAAGTGCAAAGAGGCAAATCTCGTGACTTGCCTCTTTGCAAAAGGACTCTAGTGCTTCATTTTGGCGTGCATGAGGAGCTTGGCTCGTTCTTTCTTTTGAGCGTCAATCATCATCTTGGCCATTGACTTTAATTCTGAGTTTTTACCGGACTTGACTTCGATCTCTGCCATCTGGATTGCCCCCTGGTGATGCTCCGCCATCATCATCGCAAAGTCACGGTCCGTATCGCCCGTCATCTTCATGCTGCCCATGTTGTGGCTCATTTTATCCATGCACATATGCATCATATTCGAAGGTGAGTCATGCATTTGCTTTGACATATCGTGATGTTGAGCATAGACCGGTGCGATGATGGCACTGCTCATCAGGGCTCCAAAGAGCATGTAGGAAAGGGGAAGTATTTTCGACATTGATTTTTCTCCAAAAGCGGTCCGAGTCTATTAATAATCCTGGACACTCAATACTCAGTACGCCATCCCTGGTCTACTAAACACGGGATCATGAATACGGCCACCCTGGTAAGCCCTTGTCCGCGAATGCTTGGCACCGGCGGACGGAGGGCCGAGTAGCTCTGTCGTTCAATCGTTCATGAAATTGTTCCGGTTGGCGGCTTTATTCCATCGCGTCTCCGCCCCGGGGCTTTAGAAACGGTCATCAAGCTTGACTGGTGCTTATGTTTGGCGCACCTCTTACTTTGGGAAAAGCAAGGTAAGGCCTTTATGTCTTTCAGCCACCTCGCGGTTTAGCTAGGATCAAGGAGACGCCGGGCGATTCAACTCAATTTGTGAAGGTCAAATTAAGCGAGTTCAGAGGTGCGCATGGTAGCACTCGTTGCCCCAGAGGAATTTGTGCACAGCCGTGTGTTAGTTCGTGTGTTAGTCTGCCGTAGCAAATTGGCCGCAAACGGCGAAAAACGGGTATCAGTATAAGTACGGATATAATCCAAGTCTAACCTTTAAGGTACAAACTTGTACAAATTGGCGACCTCGGAGGGACTCGAACCCCCGACGCCCTCCTTAGGACGGAGGCGCTCTATCCTCTGAGCTACGAGGCCGCG
>JAYVXG010000059.1:0-8708 GCA_043785475.1 Armatimonadota bacterium | reverse complement strand
CCCGATGGCAGAACAATTAAACAGGGTGGGCTGCCAGATTCAACCTTTAGTCCGGGGTTACGAAAGGAAAGCGATCAGGTTGTCGGCGACCACTTTTTCCGGTCACCGGCTATTTCAGCCCAGAAGGGAAGTCTTTCGGCAGTATTAATTCCTGATGTTGACCGGCTCAAAGAAGATCGAGTCATGCCGACGATCGTAGATTTGGACGGTAAAAATGGAGTTGTCGACGCGACCTTAATGTCGTACGGATTCTGTGATTATCGGATTGCAGGTCATATTTGGTTTAGTCATGACCAATCGATGGTTCGACATGTTCCGAACTCGCTTCACCTCGCAATGGATCTAATTGTTGGTGCAAAAACCAGACCGTTTTCGGCCCATCAAATTGCGTCCGACTATTCTTGGAAAGTCGGGCATAAATATTTCGACAAGATTTTGCCGCAAGCGATGCCGTTTGCCGACTACGCCAAGGTTTGTTATCCCGCTGTATTCGACGAGCATTACGGAAACCAGAAGAATGGCTGGTTTGAAGTTACGATCGACGGCAAGCAGTGCGGTGGAATCCACTCGGGTTGGGGTTGGCAAGAAGGGTGGGTGAGTTGGCAGTGCTGGTTTAACAACCTTCGCTCGGCGTGGGGAATTCGATGGTGGGGGAAAAAGCTCGGGAATTCCGATTGGGTCGATAAAGGCGACAAGATGCTCAACCTTGCCCTCGACGCCCCGATGAACCAAGGCGCTTGCCCAACGACCTATCAATCTAAGGAGAAAGTCTGGCGAGGTTGTTTGATAATGCCTCGCAAGGATTGCTACTATGACTTGACGAACATGGCCTGGAAGGGAATATGGTTACTCAAATTTGCCGCCCTTCCCGATTGTCCGCGCAAAGATGATATCGAACGGCAATGTACGGAAATGGCTCAGTGCATGATGCGATGCCAAAACGCGGATGGATCATTCCCAACTTGGCTCGATAAAGATTTGAAGGTCATCCCTATTCTCGACCACAGCGCGCAATCAGCTTTGCCCGTTTGGTTCCTCAGCGAGATGGCGAAGTTGCCTGACCTAAGGCCGAACTATTCGGCGGCCGCGAGGCGAGGAGCCGATTTCTTGGTAAAAGAAGTTGTCGATCAGCAACGGTACTATGACTTCGAAACATTCTTTTCGTGTTCGCCTAAGGTTTGCAAGCAGGTTGGAACTATCCTCGACGACAAGGCGATGTGGGACCCTCACACTCTTTCTCCTCCTCAAAACACGCTTTGTATGCAGTGGACAGCAGAGGCGTTGCGGGCGGTTTCGAGTCAAACCGGCAATAAGAAGTACATGACGTCTGCAATGAGCGCGCTCGACATGATGAACCTCTACCAAAACGTTTGGCCGATCAGCTTCCGTCAAACCGCCTATACGTATGGTGGCTTTGGAGTGCAGAACTCGGACGGAGAGTACGACGATGCTCGGCAAGCCCAATTTGGCGAGACATTGTGTGACTTTGGTTCAGAACTAGGTCGACAGGATTACTTTGAACGGGGAGTAGCGGCAACCCGCGCAACCTTGACTCTCATTAATCATCCGCTCCACGACGAGTTTGGAATTTATCCAAACCCGAACTATCCGCTGGGACTCGAACCTGAGAACTGCGGTCACGGTGGCGACGATACTCAGGCCGGTCGCAGTGGATTCGATTGGGGTGAAGGCTCTGGCTTGACGAGCATGGCGCTCTTGCTGGATAAATACGGTCCGACCTATTCGAACCGCGTAAAGGAAATCAATCAAGGCATTCGATCATCTCAGAGTCCAAATTGGACGGTTATCGTGGACGGCGCCTCAAAGGGAATCGACGCCCTTCGCAAGCAAGGACCACTCACAAATCCGAAGTTCGACTTTAGCGATTGGGCGATGCAAGGCTGGCGCGTCGTCGGCAACTTCGCCGAGGTTCCGACAAATTCGGACCGTTATAATTTTGGTGCGGGAAAGCTGAACTTCGTTGGAACCAGTGAGAATGGTCATGGCGGATACGTCGATGAGTACAAGGGAACCATTGAATCCCCTCGATTTGTGGTCAACAAATCGAAAATGAAGCTAATGGTGGGCGGTGGTTCGGGCAAAGGCGTTTACGTCGCCCTGATCGATACTAAGACCAAAGAGCAGCTTAAAGTTGAGCACGGAAACAATTCGGAGACGATGGACGAGCGCACTTGGGATGTCTCTTCGTATCAGGGAAGAACACTTCAAATTCGAATTGTCGACGAAGAAGCCGGTAGTTGGGGACATATTAATGTTGGAAACATCCGCTGCGAGTAAACCATGATCAATTATCGAATACCTAACATTTCGACTCCGGTCGAGCCAAAGTCCACCGAGGTCATTTTGATCGCGAGCGGAGACTCGAGATTAGTTGCAAACCAGACGGGTTGGGAAGCGCAAAGCAAAATGGAGGCTCAGATTGAGTCGGCTTTTGCCGAAGAAGGCTTTATAATCCGGCGGGCCAATGCTGTCGATCCAGACAAGGGTCACGGGTTCATCGATTGTCAAAAAATGGGAATGGAGGTGTTCGAAGGTATTCATCCCAAGGCTCGGATTGTGGTCGCGGAGGCGGTTTGGCAATACAGCCATCACGTTTTGGCGGGACTGCGTAAGCATGAAGGGCCGATTTTGACGATTGCGAACTGGAGCGGAACTTGGCCGGGACTCGTCGGACTCCTGAACTTGAACGGCTCACTTACCAAGATGGGAGTGAAATACAGTTCGATCTGGAGTGAAGATTTCACGGATTCATTTTTTCGACACGGCATTCACCAATGGCTGACGACCAGCAATATCAGCCATGACGCAAGCCATGTGCGGCCGCTAGGCTCACGGCACTGCAAGGTGGATGAAGTCTCGCTTGGCATGGCCTTGGCCGCTCAAGTGAAGCATGAACTCGCGATCTTTGGCATCTTCGACGAAGGATGCATGGGGATGTATAACGCGATCATCGACGACGAAATGCTTAATAAGTGCGGCATATATAAGGAGCGATTGTCCCAATCCGCATTGCTGGCCGAAATGTCGTTAGTTAACGATTCGGAGGCAAGGGGTGTTTACGATTGGCTTTTGGGTCGGGGAATGAAGTTTGTGACCGGCACGAATCCGGTTACCGATTTGGTCGAAGAGCACATTATTGGTCAATGCAAGATGTACATTGCTGCGGTGCGAATGGCGGACCGCTACAACTGCGACGCCATCGGAATTCAATATCAGTTAGGCTTGGCGGACATGGCTCCGGCATCGGACCTGGCCGAAGGGCTGCTTAATAATCCTGACCGTCCACCGGTTTTCCACCGAGAGGCTGGGGTCGAGCTATATAAGGGACTTGCGTTGCCGCACTTCAATGAGGTGGACGAGTGTGCGGGGCTCGATGCCTTCGTAACCAACCGAGTTTGGACGGCCATGGGCATGGATCCGAGCACGACGTTGCACGACCTTCGTTATGGCGAGGAATATGATGGCAAGTTCGTTTGGGTTTTCTTGATCTCGGGAGCCGCTCCTGCGTCGCACTTTGTGGGGGGATATTCAGGTGCGAGCAGCGAGCGGCAACCGTCGGTCTACTTCCGCCTCGGCGGCGGATCGCTAAAGGGAGTTTCTCGGGCGGGAGATATCGTTTGGAGCCGGGTTTACGTGATGGACGGCGCCTTGCACTGCGATTTGGGGTTGGCGTCGGCAGTTTCGTTGCCGGCCGAGGAAACCGAGCGGCGATGGCAGATGACGACCCCAGCGTGGCCGATCATGCACGCTGTGCTGCATGGCGTGTCGCGGGACCAAATGATGGCGCGCCACAAGGCGAACCATATTAACGTGGTTTATGCGGATAATCCTGAAATGGCGAAGAAAGGTCTAGAAGCGAAAGCGACGATGCTACACGCGATGGGCATAGAAGTTCTTTTGTGCGGTGACGTTTAGCTTTGACCAGCAAACTTTAAGTGGATGGCTATGCCGTCCACATGTTGATCGGGCTCTAGCTGGGGTTTGTTATTACCTGGAACTGAGATTGTGAATTCGTTTCCGATTCGACCTATTTTTAGATCCTCGTATTGATTTGGAAGAACAAGCACCCTGTTGGCCGAGCAAGGGCCAAGGCCTTTCCAGTCAATGTGAAAGCTGGTGCAGAATCCAACCGTGGCTCCGCTGCCTTGATCCGCAACCGTCAAGTTTCTGAGTCCGAGGTTGTAAGTCGATTTTTCTTCGTACTCAGGTCCGAAGAAACCATCGCTGGCTCGAGTGATTAGGCGGTGTCCGATCCAGAAAATGACAAATCCTACCGCGAATAGGGCCGCCAATCTCTTCGGGGTTTTGACCATTCAATTTATGAACACTTTGAATCCAGCCTCAGTTCCTAAGTTCAGGTAACGTTCATCACATGCCGAAGGGCCAAGACTATGTTATTGACAATCTTTATTTCCGCGGGACTCATCATGAGTGACTTTATCGAGAAGGGAGCGGAGATTGTCAAGATTCCGCAGGTATTCCAGTTCACCGAGGGGCCAGTTTGGACCAAGCGGGGCACGCTGCTGTTTACCGATATTCCGGCAAGCAAGATTTACGAATGGAACGGCAAGACGATTTCGGTTTTTCGGGATCACACGGCGAACGCGAACGGGTTGACCATCGACAAGAAGGGGAACCTCTATATTTGCCATCACGGCACTCGAAACGTCACTCGACTGGGAGTCGATGGAATTGAAATAGCGTTCGCAGATACTTTTGACGGTAAGAAATTGAACAGTCCGAATGACATCGCCATCAATCCAAAAAGCGGTTTGATAGCATTCACCGATCCATCGTACGGCATCCAGCCGAGCCAAGCCGAATTGGATCACAAGTCGGTGTACCTGCACAATTGGAAGACAAATCAAACGACTCAGTACTACAAAGGAAAGAACATGCCAAACGGTTTGGTCTTCTCAACGGACGGAAATTTCCTGTTCATCGCAGACTCTGGTGCCGGCATTCTTGAAAAGTTCAAGTTCGATGGTAAGAAGGCGGGTAAGCCACTTTGGACGGTCCCTGCGCCGGGAGCGGACGGGATTCGCGTCGACGTTAACGGCGACATCTGGGCGGCATGTAAGGACGGTGTACGAATATATTCGTCAGAAGGGAACCTGCTCGATACGATCAAGTTTCCTGAGCAGCCGGCGAATTTGTGCTTTGGCGAGGACGGAAGGACCTTGTTCGTGACTGCCCGGACGGGGGTTTACCACGTTCGGGTGACGAGAAAAGGCGTGATGCCGGGGGGCTGAGGGTAAGGGCGAGGGCTTGCGTGACGAGATACCTCAATACTTATTGAGCCGGGGCTAACCCAGCGACTAAGCATAATGGCCTTGTCGGCGAATGTAGTGTTGAGGTTACAGCCCCAATCATCTGAAAATGGGTTGTGCTGCAATTCTGGATCTAAAGTCTAACCGTCGAAAGGATCAAGCCTCGACACTACAACGCCCAATCCAAAGCTAAGGCCCATTCGAGGCGTACGTCGGCTTATTAATTGTCGAGGCATCGGTTGCCCAGTAGTATTGAGGCGTCGTATTCAAACCTCCATCGGAAAATCTCGATCATCCAAAAAATCCTCGAATTTCTTGACATCCTGAGGACTCTTGGTCAGTTTTGGTCGGTCAAAACTGAGAGCCAAAAGTTCCATGCGGAAAGCAAATCGGCCAAAAGCCTAAGAAAGTGCTCAAGAATTGGCGCCTTGGCGAGAGACCCGAGAGGGATGTCTGAAATTAAAACCGTCAAAAAAGCGACGCAATTCTTGCTCAAAACTTTGAGGATTCGAAAAGGGGGAATCCCGGCAATTGAGAGGGCAATCCGGCAATGTTGCCACGTTTTAGGTTCAAATGTCGTTTAACTCTAACGACAAAAACCGTGACAGCCAAGAATTTCAGGACGTGCCAGCCTCACAAAAAGAATCTATTTTTGCAAATAGTTTCATATGTCCTTGACATGGGGATGGTGAAAGGGTATAACTTCTCTTCGCCGCTGATCCAATCCACAAGATTGTGTGAGCGGGCAAACAGAAAGACAAGTTCTTTGAAAGCCACATAGAGTAGAGAAAGCGCATCGAGCAACTCTGTAAGAGTTGAGTAAAGCAAGCTTAAGAGGGCCGACGATGAATGCCTAGGGACAAATTGCCGATGAAGGACGCGTAAGCGGCGAAACGCCATGGGGAGCTGCACAGAAGCTTTGATCCATGGATATCCGAATGGAGAAATCCGGCTAGAGTAATGTTTAGTCACTCATATCTGAACAAAATAGGATATGTAGAGGGAACCTGCTGAACTGAAACATCTAAGTAAGCAGAGGAAAAGAAATCGAAGAGATTCCGTAAGTAGCGGCGAGCGAAAGCGGAGGAGCCCAAACCAAGGGATTTATCCTTTGGGGTTATAGGACCACCACTAACTTCTCCTAACTGAGTCTTCTGATCGAGCAATCGAGAGGAAGGTTTGATTAGTAGAAGTTAGAAAAGCAAAGTTAAGAGTTAATAGAACAAGTTTGGAAAGACTGGCCGTAGAGGGTGATAGCCCCGTATATAAAAATTTGTAAACAATTTGCAGGTGGCACCTGAGTAGGACGGGTCACGAGGAACCCCGTTTGAATTCACCCAGACCACTGGGTAAGGCTAAATACGATTTGTCACCGATAGTGCATCCAGTACCGTGAGGGAAAGGTGAAAAGAACCCCGGGTAGGGGAGTGAAATAGAACCTGAAATCGTCGTGTCCACAAACAGTCAAAGCACAATGTTCGGAGTAATCCGATCAGGTGCGATGGCGTACCTTTTGCAGAATGAGCCTGCGAGTTAATAGTGTTGGCAAGCCTAAGTGTTTAAGACATGGAGGCGGAGGGAAACCGAGTGTGAATAGCGCGTCAAGTCAGCATTATTAGACCCGAAACTGCGTGATCTAGCCATGGTCAGGTTGAAGTGATGGTAACACATCATGGAGGACCGAACTCATAGACGTTGAAAAGTCTCGGGATGAACTGTGGTTAGTCCGGTGAAATGCCAATCGAACGCAGAGATAGCTGGTTCTCCCCGAAATGCATTGAGGTGCAGCGTCAGGAATTGTTTTATGGGGGTAGAGCACTGAATGGACTAGGGGTCTTACCCGATTACCAAATCCAACCAAACTCCGAATACCATAAAATTGAGCCTGGCAGTGAGACAGTGAGTGATAAGATCCATTGTCAAAAGGGAAATAGCCCAGATCGACAGCTAAGGGCCCTAAACGATGACTAAGTGTGAAACGATGTGAGATCGCGTAAACAGCCAGGAGGTTGGCTTGGAAGCAGCCACCCTTTAAAAAGTGCGTAATAGCTTACTGGCCGAATGTGATCTTGCGCGGATAATGTAAGGGGGCTAAAGTCATCTCCCGAAGCTTCGGGATGATCGTAAGATCATCGGTAGGGGAGCGTTCCGTTTGCAGTGAAGCTACAGCGTAAGCAGTGGTGGAGCGGACGGAAGTGAGAATGCAGGCATGAGTAGTGATAAGAAAGGTGAGAATCCTTTCCGCCGAAAATCTAAGGTTTCTCCGGCTATGTTCGTCAGACGGAGGTTAGGCGGTCCCTAAGGTGAGGCCAGAAGGCGTAGCCGATGGACATCTGGTAGACATTCCAGACCCAGGATACGAGCCAGGGGAGGACGTTCTTCAATATCTGATCCCGCACCGTTGGTTGTTGCGGGCTAGACCGAAACTCTAGTTCCTGTTAAGGGAATTTTTCAAGTGAGCGAGGTCGGGGAAGGAAGCTCTTCGGAGCAACCGAACTCAGACTGCGAAGGGCCTAGAAAAGTCCCGTAGCATTAATCGTATTTTTGACCGTACCCCAAACCGACACAGGTAGATGAGTCGAGGAGACTCAGGCGTTCGAGAGAACTCTCGTTAAGGAACTAGGCAAATGAGCCCCGTAAGTTAGCAATAAGGGGCGCCCCGCAAGGGGTCGCAGCGAAGCATCCATGGCGACTGTTTACCAAAAACACAGGTCTCTGCTAAGGCGAAAGCCGAAGTATAGGGGCTGACACCTGCCCAATGCTCGTAGGTTAACAGGAGATGTCAGGGAAACCGAAGCATTGAATCGAAGCCCGAGTGAATGGCGGCCGTAACTCTAACGGTCCTAAGGTAGCGAAATTCCTTGTCGGCTAAATACCGACCCGCATGAAAGGTGTAACGACTATGGAACTGTCTCAACGAGAAGCTCGATGAAACTGTAGTGCCCGTGAAGATGCGGGCTATGCGCAGTAGGACGGAAAGACCCCGTGGAGCTTTACTACACCTTGACATTGTGAATTGGGTGTAACTGCAGAGCGTAGGTGGGAGCGTAAGCACCAATGGAACACCACCCTTTTGCATCTGATTCACTAACCTGACCCATTATCTGGGTTGGAGACATTGTCAGGCGGGTAGTTTGACTGGGGCGGTCGCCTCCGAAAAGGTAACGGAGGCGCCTAAAGATCCACTCAGGCTGGTTGGAAATCAGCCATTGAGCGTATTGGTATATAGTGGGTTTGACTGTGAGACTGACAAGTCGAGCAGGGACGAAAGTCGAGCAAAGTGACCCTCTGATTGTGCGTGGGCACGTCAGGGTTCAACGGATATAAGCTACCCCGGGGATAACAGGCTGATCTTGCCCGAGCGCTCACAGCGACGGCATGGTTTGGCACCTCGATGTCGGCTCGTCGCATCCTGGG
>JAYVXG010000058.1:0-2640 GCA_043785475.1 Armatimonadota bacterium | reverse complement strand
GATAAGGCAAGCAACCTGCCAACCCAGATCAACATTGTTACGATTTGGACCGGGAAAATTCAACTCAATTCGAAGCCTGCTGACTCTATTTTCAGAGTTCAATAAAATGGACTTGATGAATCAATACTTTTTTGGGTAGATTAAGGAAGAGCACAAATTTATGACTACAGTTAGTTTTGGCGAACTGAAGAAAGGCATGAAGGCAAGGATTGCCGAAACTCCGGAGCCGAAGGATCAAGTCCTCCGGCTTCACGAAATGGGGTTAATTCCCGGCACGGAGTTTAAAGTCGTCAAAATAGCTCCCCTCGGCGACCCAATCGAAATTGATTTGCGCGGATACAGGCTCTGCCTCCGCAAGCAGGAAATGGCAGGTTTTGAAGTCGAAATCATCGGCTAAGGCAACTCTAAAGCGCATTGCTCTCGTTGGAAACCCGAACGCAGGGAAGACAACACTATTCAATTCGCTGACGGGTTCTAAACAAAAAATCGCGAATTATCCTGGCGTCACAGTCGAGCAAGTTTCTGCATTTCTCGAACACTATGGCATCTCGGCCGAATTTATTGACGTCCCTGGACTGTATTCACTCGACGCCGTTTCGGAGGACGAGGCAGTTGCTGTCAGTGTTATTCATGACAAGAGCATCGATTTAATTGTCTGCGTCATTGACGGCTCGAACCTCGAACGAAACCTCTTCATCTATACTCAAATTTGCGCTCTGAGCCGCCCAATAATGGTTGCCTTGACAATGGTGGACCGGGTCGAAGCGAAGGGCGAGAAGCTTGATACCGAGAAGCTATCGAAGTTGCTCGGATGCAAAGTGGTTCCGATTGTCGGCCATAAAGAAAAAGGAATCGCAATCCTTAAAGCCGCGATCTTTGAGCAGTTGACGAACCCGACCATACCAGGGCCAGTAATAGACCGCAGTGATGCCGTTCTTCCTCTGAAAGATCGACTCAACCGGATGGGGTTCGATCTTTCTGTTGAAGAGCTCAAAGCTAAGATCAAGGAAGGTGAACCCGCGTTTGAGCACTACTTTGATCAATTCCCCGAACTTCGGCCAGATTTCATTTTGGCCAAGCAAGGGCTTGAACGGCATCTTGATCCGTCGGCCCGATACGCATGGACCTCGAAAATTCAACAGGAGGTCGTTTCTCAGGTCAAAAAGCCCCGTCGGGCCGTCACACTAACGGACCGTTTTGACTTAATATTGACGCACCGCGTTTTTGGCTTGGCTATTTTTGTCGCGGTAATGTATATGGTATTCCTCTCCATTTACACGTTTTCCAAGCCAGCCATGGACCTCATCCAAAACGGTTTCGCGGCTCTCGGAAATGTCTTGGGCCGTCTCTTGGAAGGTTCTCCAATTCTAAAATCCTTAGTTGTGGATGGCATCATCGGAGGAATCGGCAGTGTGCTTGTCTTTCTGCCCCAAATCCTTGTCCTCTTCTTTTTTATTGCCTTGCTCGAAGGAACAGGATATCTCGCTAGAGCCGCCTTTCTAATGGACCGATTGCTCGGCTGGTGCGGGTTGAACGGCCGAGCGTTTATTCCATTATTGTCGAGCTTTGCCTGTGCAATTCCTGGAATCATGGCGGCTCGGGTCATGCCTGACCAAAAGAGCAGACTAGCGACCATACTCGTAGCTCCGCTCATGAGTTGCTCGGCACGATTGCCGGTCTACATGCTGCTGATCGGGGCGTTCATCGAACCAAAATTCGGACCGTTTTGGGCTGGATTTATGCTCTTTGCGATGCACTTCCTCGGGTTTGGGTTAGCAATCCCGGTCGTATTTTTCATCAATCGAAAGATTCTGAAAGGGAAGCGGTTGCCCTTTCTTCTGGAATTGCCTCCGTATCAAGTTCCGAAATGGAAAGACATTGTAATCGCGATGATGACTCGGGGAAAGGTCTTTGTCACCACGGCTGGAACCACGATTTTGGTCATGTCTGTGATCATTTGGGCAGCCGGCTATTTCCCTCGACACAATGTTCCGGCGGGAATGCCCCCTGAAGTTGCCGCGAACATTCAACTGGAGCACTCAATTCTTGGCACCTTTGGAAAGGGAATAGAGCCTATATTCAAGCCCCTTGGGTTCGATTGGCGGATTTCTACCGCCATCCTCAGTGCCTTTCCCGCACGGGAGACAGTGGTGCCCTCGCTCGGAATCCTCTTCTCGCTTGGTAAGGACGATCAAAAGCTTGATCAGAAGCTCAGCAAAAAGCTCACTGAAGCTACATGGCCAGACGGCAAACCACTATTTACCCCGTGGACGGCGGTCGGACTCATGGTCTTTTTTGCCCTTTGCGCCCAATGCTTTTCAACCCTTGCAACGGTCAGGCGGGAAACAAACTCCCGAAAATGGCCGTGGGTGATGTTCATCTACATGACGATTTTTGCCTATATTGGCGCCTTACTCGTACACTGTCTTGCGAAACTATTTGGCGGAGCATAAGACGCCGGAAGATATGCATCCTTGCGATGATGCCGAAGTTCAGTACTGCAAACTGCAAGCTGATAACTGCCGACTAATTTACGGTTCTATGTAGCCGGCGATTTCGTCCACATCTTCTTCCAAGGCGACGTGCGCGTGGCGCGGTTTGGGACGCTCGATATTGTCAGCCGCCCTCGCCTTTTCGGCA
>JAYVXG010000057.1:0-2640 GCA_043785475.1 Armatimonadota bacterium | reverse complement strand
CGCACCGTTGCTTCGATGCGGGGCCGGACCCCTTAATTCTCGGCTTGCCACCCTTTCCTCTGCCGCCCTTTCCACCGCCACCCTTTCCGCCGCCACCCTTTCCACCGCCACCAGGACCGGCTCCGCCCGCCTTAGGATCGGTGGTTCGCTTGAGCGGGTCGAGCGTATTGTCGATTCGAACCGTAGCAGTGAACATCGTGGTGTTACCCATCCAGTCGGTCGCGGTTATGTGTACTGTATGTCGTCCACTGGACAACATATTGTTTCGCTTTGACTGTGAAATTGGGCAAACCAGGTAACCGTCTCTCCCAAATTCGAAGTTGTATGCAGCGCCGTCAAAGTCCATTTTGAGGCTCGAGACCTTAACTCCGGAAGCTTCATCTTCAATTTTAAAGATGAAGTCTTGACCGATTTTGCCGGAGACAATTTCACCAGGAGTGGGCCAAACTTGCTTGATATCTGGTCCCGTAAGATCAACGCCAGCATCCAAATCAAATGCGAGTAGACTCGAATCAACCGCCGGCACAAGAAGAGTCTTGCCTGCGATTGCGATAGGAGCCGAGACCTCGACCGTCACGATTGGTTCGTTACTTCCAGTCCCTCTGTTACCAGATTGTCCGCCTTGTCCACCACCACCGCCAAAGCCACCGCCACCCGATGGGCCGCCACCAGCGCCACCAAAGCCGCCTCCACCGGAGGGACCACCGCCAAAGCCGCCGCCGCCGGATGGGCCGCCACTAGCACCGCCAAAGCCACCGCCAGATGTTGACTTATTGCCATTTCTAGCCGCATCGTTCATCGGACGAACAAAATATTGCCAATCTTCGGTTCCCTTATATGGGTCAATCAAGTGCAAGGCACCATTTGCCGTCGCAACAATGAATTTCTTTCCGACGCTTGTTGGTCGAACTGCAGGTTGCGAACCGAGGCTCAATGGCTTCTTCGAATTCATTGCATTTCCCGCCATATCATAAACGTAAACGTTTCCGGATTGACTGACGCATAAGACCGAGCCTCCACCAACTGCAGGAGAAAACATCATTCGCTCAGGAGTTGATGTTTGCCACTTTACTGAGCCAGAGAATGAGTTGATGCAGGCGACAAATGCTCCGGTGTAGACATAAAAATAGCCTTCACTCGAAGTCATTGAACCGTCGGCTGGTGTTGCCCCAAAGTTCAATTTGTACGCCGGCTTCCGACCTGACAAATTGAATGCTTGGAGATAGTTTCGATTGTCGAAGAATGCAACAATGTCGCGTCCATCAGAAAAGATCGGTCCTCGCATTCCATCGAGAATTCGATAGGATGACTCCACGCCAGAGACTGGATCCTTGTAGATCGACTGCCCGGTATTAGTGTCCACTCCCATGATGTTGCCGCCATCCATTGGGAAGGCGATGTTATTGCCAACTGCAACGATTTGACCAGAAATTTGGTATGGTGCTTGGTAGACCCATTTCAGTTCACCCGTGTTCGGGTTGATGCCGTATACTTCTTTTTGATCGGTGTAAATACAAATTACGCCGTTAACCATAACGGGGGATCGTTTGGCTACGCCAGTGAACGGTGCCGCATTGGGAAATTTCCACTTGGTGTTCCCGGTCTCGCGATCAATCGCATAAACTCGACTTCCCAAATTGTAAAATATGGTGTTGCCGTCAACTAAGGGTGTTCCAGACGGTGACACGGTGGATGACTGTTGCCATCTCCAAGCCAACGGAGCTGGTCCATCAAACTGTGCTGCAGCATTGCCGCTTACCATCGCAATAGATGCAATGACGAATGTACGAATCCCAAACATGTTTTTGTAGCGTCTCCAAGATCGCCCGGCGACCTATCCCAAGGACATTGTAATTCTACTAGGGTCTCTTTGTCCAGTGATAGGGGCGGATACAATTTAGACGCGCAAAAATAAATCAGGCTTCACAAATTTGAAAACCGTCATCCTTTGCTACCATAAAGTCGGATTTGAGCCTGAAGAGGGCCGATTCCTGAACTGTTCACCCTATCAGCTGGCCTCTCACGCTAAGTTTTTCAACCGAAAAGGGTGGAAAGGTTTTCTTCCCCGGGACTTTATTGAGGAAAGAAAGTTGGGGATTTGCTTCACTTTTGATGATGCGTATGTTTCAACAGTTGAAAATGCACCGGATATTTTGGAGCGATTTGGGTTTCGCGGCGCATTTTACGTGGTGCCAAGCTTGGTTGGCCAAACATCCGCATGGGATGGAGACAAGGCTCGACCGCTCGCCGGATGGGACGACTTGCTCGCAATCGCCGCTCGCGGTCACGAATTGGGTAACCATACGCTTTCTCACCTTCGCCTTGATGGCTTGCCGGTCGCTGAACAAGAAAGGGAACTCCTCGAGGCGTCAACGCTAATGAGGGAGCGAGGAATAGATGCGCAATCCGTGGCTTTTCCGTATGGCGCGCACAACCAGGGGACCTTTACCGCGATGGAAGCTACGGGATTGAAGGTCGGATTGGCTCTCGGTAAGCGTCCGGTTGGCGATGAGGCAGCGAAGTGCTTGCCGAGAATCGTCGTTGGTTACTCAGACAGCGTTGCCAAGCTTCTGTACAAAATATATATCCGTCCGAAACTTCCTTAAAATGAGGAAAGTTTGGTGGGCCCAGCGAGATTCG
>JAYVXG010000056.1:0-2647 GCA_043785475.1 Armatimonadota bacterium | reverse complement strand
GTCGAAGCAAATTCTTCGCTAGCAGTCATGGCGTACTTAACCGAGTTGCCAGTTGGCCGCGGGATCGGCCCATGCTTACGGCTGATCACCTCCATCTTGATGGAAGGATTCACCATTCCGCCAAACTTCTTGCCATCGGTAAATCCTTGCGATACCGGAACTTTGAGAGAGAGAAATACTTCGGCACCGCCGGTGAAACCGCTATTTTTGTATCCAGAATCAAATTCAACTAGGACAGCTCCGAGGTTTGATCCGGATAAATATTGCTCAACTGCCGGCACATTGATCGAGGCCAACGTCATAGTTGGACGAAAAGCCGGAATTCCCTTGTCCGGATTTGGCGTGCCCGCAATCGCACCCATGCTAAATAATTTGCACGGAAACGTCGTTCCGTCGGAAGGATTTTGACTTGGCGCAAAAGCAATTGGGTGTCCAGACGTTTTGAGGTTTACGACCGTGGAATTCGCCCATGTCAAATTTGGATTGATGCCGTCGCTGAACAACCGGAACGTCGATGGCTGAGTCCAACTGACCTGGTGGCCGTCCATGTCCGTGCCCACCATAGCAAATTCGAACTGTTCCGAGGTGTCCGCCAATTTCAATATGCCAACGAAAGATAGGTCTGGCGTTGTTTTCGTCTTGCACACGATTTGACTAAAACCGAGTTTTCTTGCGGCGTCCGGTTCTAAATTGACAAGTGGATTCGTAACGATTAAGTAGGTTTTGCTTTCTAATCGTGCGACAACACCTTGACCTGAAGACCGGAATTTCCGCTGTGTGATGGTTACTTTATCGACACGATGGCCAGTTGGAACAAGAAAGCCCGCCTCCCGAATATAAACAAATTGTTCGCGGCCAAGAGTCGACCAGTGCCGCCAGGCAACAATACTATGCGGGGGTGAGGTTTCACCCCAATTCCAAGCTCCCTTTAGAAATCCGCCAAGGCTCGTTAACATCAGCCTGTCAGCGATGAATGGCGGAGTATCCAAGGCCGGATTGCCGGACCGCATCGTCATCGTGTCAACGAGTTCCTTCCGTTGCTCGCGGGTAATCGAAAACTGGCCGCTCAAATTGTTGGGAATATCGTAATCGGTGGAATCGACTGCCCGCAAATTTGGATGGATTGGATAAGATGATTTGTATGGGCCAAGGCGTCCTTGGTTATCTTCGATGTAGAACCATTCGCCATCGTCACTGCTTTCGGCACGATACACCTTGCCCGCCATCGTGGCAAACGACCCCAGCCTCGTGTGCCAAATTGCAGACCGTTTTGGTCCTCGAACGTTAAGCGGACCGGTATCGGCAGATCTCACGTGAAAAAAGTGGGCGTTCTCATCAGGCGACATTTGAATCTGAGCAGGAATTTCAATATTCGTGAAGTACCGATAGATCGCACCAGTGCGGCCAGTCGGAATTCCCGGAATGACCTTTGTCGGATCTTTTTGCGGGCTCACTTCGAGAATATTGGGCTTAAAGTGAATGATGTTTGGGCTCTTTTGGCGGATTATAGGGTTCTGAATAATCTGCCGAATGCCGCCCTGATCAGCGGTCGTTTGTCGCTGAATCTGGAACATGCTGGCAAGTCGTTCCGAGATCGTCGGAGTCTTTTCGGCAAACTTCTCGAACTCTCTTGATCCGCCGATCGTGATGTCTTGTATTGGATGCTTCCACGTCGGGTCAATCGAGACAGTACCGCTGAACGTAGAGAATGCTGCGGGGGCAACCGAAAGGCTCCACAGGCTCCAGTCCAGCAGACCTCCGTCTTCGGTCAAGCTGAATTTTACGGTTTTTTGCGTGATCGGAATGTAAAAAACGAGGCGAGTCGGTCCCGATAGAAGCGTTCGAACCGGCGGTTGGTACGTACTACCCGCGAAGAAAGACTGTTCTCCGATGGACTGAGGAGGAAATTCGACGATGATGTATGCCGGGCGAGACGCAATCTCTCGTTCGAAATATGGCGTTGCGCCCGGCGTGCTCGTGAGGTGCAAATTTGCAAATTCAAACTTGAGGTTAAGAAAGTCCTGAGGACGGACAACTTCGATCGAGGGAATCCAAACTTTGGACGTGGTTACCGTCGTGTCGGGCTTTGGCCGTTGAAATACTGGCGGCACAACCGGGGGCCTGGTAATCGGGGGCCTTTGGGTGATCGGCGGTCGGCCCTGACTATTTTTCACAATATTCGAAGATTCAGCACCCAAAACCATGTTTGGTAGTTTCGGAAGGCCAACCGTAACGATCGCGTCCTCCAAAGTTAGCGCAATATTCTTGGTATGAAGGAAAGGCTCGCCATGAAGGTCTCCCTTCGAATTTGTGCTGAGAATAAATGGCTCCGAGGTAATCGGAGCCGCGTGAAGACTGACATCACCATGGTGAACCCAACTTCCGTCTCCGCCTAGCAACGAGGCAAAATGAAGGTCCTCGCCATTCTTGCCCAGCGAGGTAAGAGTCGGCGATGTGGCCTGGAGAAGAATGACACCCGGTAGCGCCACATTCAACCAACCATCACCACTGAACTTGGTCGCCACCGACCCAGTTTCGTGACATTCGGCAAACCAGGTGTCAAAAGCGTCGGCAGCTCCTTTGACTTGCCAACCGCTTTCGGCTTCCATCGCGACGGTTCCAGACCAACTTTCACGCTTAGTGGCGG
>JAYVXG010000055.1:0-2648 GCA_043785475.1 Armatimonadota bacterium | reverse complement strand
GCGGACGCAAACTCCACTAAACCAAGCAATACAAAAATCCAAAAGAGCTTTTTCATTGGGTTATCTCATCAATTTCTGAAGTCGTTGCAAAGCGTCCTTGGCTTCGCTTCCCGTTTCTACCACGGCATATTCTGGGGTTTCGGCTATTTCGATTGGCTCAGTGTTGATCGCCTTTGTATCATCGGCAACGTCTAGGTATTCCATGAATGTGGGCCCTGGGTTTGGCTTACTGGCTATTCCTAGGTCGGCAAGCGTCGTAATGCTTGTTCCCGCAACTCCCAACAACAAGGATCGGTCCTTCACGCTCACCAAGTAGAGAGTTCCTCCCTGAAAAGATGCGGTTTCCTCGATCTTGATCGAGCTGCCGATGCCGGTGTTTAGCTTCCCGCCGAACTTTGCAATCATTTTTGGCAAGAAAAATTTCATCAATCCGAAAACCACCAAGACCGCCATGATCATCTGCAGCAGGCTGCCTCCTGATGAAGTTGGTCCCTGAAGGGCAGAAGCACCATCTCCCTTTGTTCCCAACAATCCGTCGTCTGCCAAAGCAAAAGTGGATGCCAGGCCAAGCAATATGAGGACAAATAGGCGGTTCATGTTATGCAGCCGCATCAAGTCGGAATCTCTCGGCAGGGTTGAGAATTTCGGTAATTCGAACCCCGAAGTTGTCTTCGATAACCACAACCTCACCTTTGGCGACCAGTCGACCGTTGACCATTACATCGACGGGCTCGCCTGCGGCCTTATCGACTTCAATAATGGACCCAGTGCCAAGGTCAAGAACTTCTCGAATCATCATCTTCATGCGACCAAGCTCCACGGAAATTTCTAGTGGTACATCGAGCAGCACTTCCATACTCGAATCAAATTCGGTACGGTGTCCGGAAATTGACGCGGGTTGGCCATGAGACGCGGTCATTGCAGGAATCATAGGTGCGGAAAATTCTGCTTCACCGTCATCTTTTCCGATGATGTAAAGGGCACTCTCCTCGTCCATCAACCAAAGGACGACCCCCGAAACCTCTTGAATGGTTAGAGCAACTTGGGTTCGAATTAGCGAAGGTGAATGGTCGAGGTTTTCGGGCAGTTGAAAGTCTTGGTACCGAATGCTCATGCCTGATGCGACAACGGTCTCTTGGATGACACCGCCGACACCCAGGCAAATTCCTTGGACAATTGCTTCTGCAAATGGACGGATTTCAGTCTGGACATTTTCGTCAACTTCATCCCACGAGACGCCGGTAGCGATCTTAGCAATTTCGAGAATTGTATCGGTGCGGATGATGATTGCTTGCAAAGACTCAGGATGGGCGACCATCGCAAACTGAATCATCAACATGTTGCCACCGAGTTCGGCGGTCAGATCTTGCGGTGTGGCACTCATGGCAATGGACGATTCAAACTTTGCCGGAGACGGTGACGAATTCGACACCGTTTCGCTGACAATCGACCAAATCCCTGGGAGGTTTTCGCTGATCTGTTGGAGGAGTTGCATTTGGTTCATAGATTGGCCTTATAGTTGGATTGGATCCGTAATCGAGAAAACGTACTTTCTTCCGTTCATCATTGGGCGCCCTTTGTATTTGGGGACGTTGCCAATGAGAAGCGTTAAGTCTTTTTGAGTGTCTTGGTCGAGCTTGATAACATCACCGACCTTAATTTGGTAGAAATCTTCGAACTTCATTATCGACTTCCCAAGCAGTACCGAGAGGTCCATCGTAGAGTTTGTAACTTGGCTCGTCATAAGTCGTCGAGTTTGAGGGTTATGACGACGGCTAGAACTGGCAAACCACTTTTGGGCACTCAACTTTACGGTGATTGGCTTGAGAACAAGATAGGGGATACAAAGGCTCATGGCCGTTCTTACATCACCAATTTTGACCTCGAAGAGGATGACAAGAACGATGTCGTTGGGAGGGGCAACGCTGACAAATTGACTGCTGGTTTCGAGGCCATCAATCGTTGGAGTGACTACGATAACCGCTTCCCAGGCCTGTTTGAGTGCTCCCAGAATGCGCTCCAAAATTGATTTGACCAATGGTTTTTCAATTTCCGTAAGGTTGTTTCTTTCGATTGGCCGACCCGGACCACCTAACATTTTGTCGACTAGGGCGAAAATGAGACTAGTTTCCATTTCGACCACCACCTGACCGGAGAGAGGAGGCAGAGAAACAATTCCAAAAACTGACGCACTGATTGATCGAAGGTATTCGTCGTACGGAATCTGTTCCATCGAGATCATTTCGACGTTGATCGATGACCGGGTTAAAGCGGAAATGGATGATCCGGTTGCTCGTGCAAAGGTGTCGTGGAGCATTCCGAGAGTTCGGAGCTGATCTTTGCTCAGCTTATCAGGTCGCCGAAAATCATAGAGTTCGTAGGCAACCGTCGAAGAATGACTCATTCGATGACCAGCAGCTGGGTCAGCTTGCCTTTTTGGTGGTGTGCCAACGCTTGTGCCGGTGGACGTAGAAGGACTACCAACCTCGTTACTAAGCGAGCTTAGCAACTGTTCTATTTCAGATTGAGAGAGAATGTCTGACAAATTTGATTTCCTTTTTTGGATCTTCCAAGAAATCAAATCGGCAACATTAGCCAGTTCTTGAGGGAAAAAAGTGAAAAACCTGAAGTATTTCTCCAGGTTTTTC
>JAYVXG010000054.1:0-2651 GCA_043785475.1 Armatimonadota bacterium | reverse complement strand
TTGGCGGAAACGTTGTCACCGTCGGCGGTTCCGGCTGGAATGTCGCAAATGTTCAGGGCGAATATACTGGACCGGCCACATTCAGTGCGGGTGTCAATTCGGGCGTTCTAACTGTTTCAACATTTGGTGCCACTCCTACGGTAAACCATATATCTGGCGTCAGTGCTGGTGCAGGGATAGTTTACAGCGGCAATGTGACAGCAACTGTCACAAACCTGGTTGGAACTTTGTTTAACTTCGAAACCAATACAACTGGTATCTCCCAGCTTCAAGGACTTGCAGCGGGAACATACTTGTTTACTTTTACACCAATTGCTTCTTTCGGAACATTGGGACAGGCGTTCAACACGCTTTCAACCGATACTTCAAACGACAGTTGGGCACGGAACGACGGTGGCGGCTTTGGTTTACCAGGGGGAACTGGCTGGGCAACGATGAGCAGTCAGTTTACTATCGCCAGTCATTCACAGTACAGTCTGGGCGTCAACGGAAGTACCGTTGTACCAGAGCCTGCAACGATTGCAGTTCTTGGTCTCGGTGCGTTGGGTCTTTTGCGACGAAAGCGAAAGAACTCTTAGTCCTTCGGGGCTAAACACAATATTGGGGGAGGGTAAATTACCTTCCCCTTTTTTGTTGATGATTGAATGTGGACAAGAGTAAAGGGACGCCTTTCGTTGCTGGTTCGGCGATGGAGATAATTTCGGCGAATCGCGAGAATACTTGAGGAGGATGAGGGTCGATAACGAAAATCTTTTTTGCTCTCGTTACATCGACAAGCCCGGCGGCTGGATAAACGGCGAGCGAAGTTCCCACTACGACAAAAATGTCGGCATCCATCGCCAAATATTGAACTCGATCCCAATGGAATGGCATCTCGTGAAAGAAACAGATGTGCGGTCTCAACTGCCCGCCATCCGGGGCTTCATCGCCGACTTGGAGATCTCCCCGGCAATCGAATTGGATTGACTCATCGTTCATGCTGCGAGATTTGAAGATTTCGCCGTGAATGTGAATGACCTTGGTGCTGCCGGCACGTTCGTGGAGGTCATCGATGTTCTGGGTCACGATGGTGACATCATGGTCTTTTTCCAGGTTGGCGAGACCAAAGTGCCCCGCGTTCGGATCGGCGGCGGCGACTTCCCTTCTCCTCATATTGTAAAATCAAGCACTCGTTGCGGGTCACGAGCTAGCGCCATCGGGGTACAAACGTCCGCAATGTTGTGCCCGGCCCAAAGTCCATCGCCGTCCCGGAAGGTCTTGATTCCGGATTCTCGCGAGATTCCTGCTCCGGTGAGGACGACGATTTTCATGTGAACCTATTATAGAATCTCGCACAATAGGGTGCCCATGAATTCTTTTACCGAGCAACTCGCTGAAATCCAAACTCGTTGCACGGGCAATTATTCGCTCACCGAGGACGAGCGAGCGACCATCCACAACGCTTATTGGAGCGGCGACGCCGCAGAAATCAGTTCGGTGCTCGAAATCATGTGCTTCGATCCCGATCCATCCGACATGCCGATGCTACTTGACGCGTCTAGTCCTGGCTCGCTTTGGATTCATCGCTGCGATGCGGCCCAAGCATTAAGCGGATTAGAAGACGGCGCAAAAATCTTGCGGATCATGCTGGAAAGAGAGACCCATCCAGTAGTGCGGTTTTACCTGATGCGAGAGTTGATTGATCTTGGCGACGACGCGGTCACTTCCCTACTCGATGGCCCAATTCCGAGTAGTGGTTCTCCGATTCGTCGCTCATTATGGATCTATGGCAATTTTGAACGAGAGTCGATCGATGCCGACAAAGCGATGGGATTTATGTCCAAGCTTTTAGAAGATCCAAAACGACGACATGAATGGCTTAAGGATCACCTTAGGCCTTAGTTGATGCCCTAAAATCTACTCCCTGGGAACTTCGTTCCGTGATTCTCCAATCAGTTTCGCTTTGATTTTAGTGGAAGTGGCTCACCACCTCAGAAAAGACTGCCTTTGTGGCAGTCTTTTCAAAGGGCTCTCCTCTGTCAAGATGGGTAACTTTGGCGCAGATATATGAAAGGTGAAGTGTAGGATAAGATTAAGGTGTGAATCGATGGCCAAAGAAGAATTTGTCCCGACACTTTCGAAAGAACATGTCGTTGCCCGAAGTTCTTCTTTAGAAACAAATTCGAAAGGATCAGCTGGGATTTAAAATCCGGAGGCAGGCTTCATTCGGCGACCACATTGTTGACTTCTATTGTGCTCATCACAAGGTAGCCATCGAAGTCGATGGTGCAATTCATGAAGGTAGAACCGAGCATGACCGCATCAGAGATGAATAGCTAAACTCTCAAGGAATTCTTGTTTTCCGCATTCCGGCCCACATCGTCTTAGCTTGCCCAGATTTGGCAGCCCTGCAAGTGAAAGAGTTCCTCGAGCTTCACTCAACAAAGAACCTATAGCAAAACATACAAACTATCCGCCGCCGAGGGCGAGATACCCATCTTGACAGAGGGGTCGGGGAGGAACTAACCGGGGGAGTAGATTCTTCTTCCGCTTCCTCGATCGCGTCAGCGAACTTTTTTCACGGTTCGGTAAACGAATGCCAAAACTTCGGCAACGCTCTGAAAAAGGTCTCGCGGGACAAAGTCGCCCACTTCGCACTGCTTATGCAAAGC
>JAYVXG010000053.1:0-2659 GCA_043785475.1 Armatimonadota bacterium | reverse complement strand
AAAAGAAAGTCATTCTAGCCACCGGCTGCTTTCTCGCAGTCTTGATCGCGGTATCGCTTGTCTTGACCGGAAATATACACCACACTATTACGCTCAGCGCAACCGAGATAGAGTCAAATCTTCGCACCAAATTTCCCATCGATAAATCGGAACTCATTTTCACCGCCCACTTTAGCGACCCAACGGTTGCGATAAACCCAACATCCGGCCAGATCACGTTGGGCCTGAAAATAAAGGTTTCCGGCATCGGATTCACCGTGGCCACAGGGAAAGGCGAAGCAACCGGAGACATTCGGTATGAACCGAAAACTGGTGAAATCTTCCTTGACTCACCATCCGTAAAACTCTCAGACCTAACTCTCATTCGACTTGCCGAGCGCGATAAGCCAAAAGCCGAAAAACTCGTCGAAAGGGGACTTCAAGAGTATTTTTCCCAAATGCCAATCTATCGCCTCAACGACAAAGACTCGAAGTTCGTCTTCGCGCGACGAGTTCTGAAATGGATAAAGGTCCAAGACGGCAATCTCGAGATAGAATTGGGTTTCTGAACCAAACGCTCACCCAGCTACTTCTGGGCCGGCAGGCAAATCCGAAATCCAATCCCAAACAGCCGTAGGGAAGGGTCAAGGTTCCCTTTGTAGGCGCACCGAAACATATTTTCTGGTTTAAAGAACCAATTGCCGCCTCTCGCCACTCGTTCAGTGCCGGTTTTCGGACCGGTCGGATTGCGATTGTCCGCGGCATCGTAACCAGTCTCAAGGTACCAATCTTTGCACCATTGCGCCGCATTCCCTGCCATATCGAGGCAACCGTAGGGACTGGTACCCCTTGGAAACCTGCCCACATCCATTGGGCACTTTCGTTTTTCGCGGGCACTGCTGCAGAGGAGGTCAGGATCAAATTTGTCACCCCAAGGGAATTTTCGATCAGTCGGCCCTTTTGCCGCTTTTTCCCACTGAGCTTCCGAAGGCAGATCTCCACCGGCCCATTGAGCATATGCTCGAGCATCGTCCCAATTGACGTAGAGCATGGGGAAATCTTCCTGTAGCCCCCACCGCGGCTTTTTCAAGGTCCAATCGTATTTGTAGTCGGCCTCCTTACAAAATTTTCGAAAGTCCCCCACCGTGACGAGATTCTTTCCAATCCAATAACTGTCTAAAAAGACCTTGTGTGAGGGGCGGGCGTCTTTGAATTCCTCGTCTCCCAGGGTGAATCCACCGGAAGCGACATAAATCATTTCTTTGTCGGTCTTCAGGTTGGCTTTTATAGTGCCCGGTGCCTGTACCTGAATATTTGAAGTAACAAGCACGTTGAGCAATATTCCGATAATCATGATGGTTCGATGCCTCGCAAATACCGCGAAGTTGGGACATCATATCATGATTTTGAAACTCACCTACCGTTCTAATCGGAGCATTTAAAAATTCGGAACTCTTTTTATTTGTTACCGATCAAAGCGTCGTTTTTGATAACCGCCGCCACGATCGTCTCGTCCCGAACCGCCACCCTGACCTGGTCGGCTATACGGACGAGGAGATTCATCCCGACCTCCCCCGCCGCCACCAAATGCAGGCGTGGCCAACGCAATCTTAACGCGTTGATTTCGAATCTTCGAATTGCTCAAGGCGTCGATGACTCGCTGCCCTTCGCTGGCAGGAACTTCCACAAACGCGGAACGATCAAGAATATCGATCACGCCGATCTGTCTTCCGTCAAGGCCAGATTCGTTCGAAATGGCACCAACGAGGTCACCGGGTCGTAAACCGTCTTGCCGGCCCATGCCGACAAAGATTCGCACCATGCCGGTCTCGGGTTGCTCACAGTCAGCAAAGCTTTCCTGCTCATCTTCCTTGTGTTCACTCTGATGACGCTCCTTCCACAACATATGAAGAGCGGCGGCGGCAATTTCCAAGGCATCAAAATCCTCGGCAAGGTCCGTTACCGATGGAAGCATCGACTCAAACTCGCCTGCCGACAAGGTCTCACGAAGAGACTCAACGAAGGCTTCCTTTCTTCGGTAGGCGATATCCGCAACCGTAGGGATTCGAGCTGGGAGGATCTTCGACCCAATTTCCCGCTCGATATTCTCAAGCTTTCGTCGCTCCTTATGATAAATCAGGGTGATCGCGTCACCGGTTCGCCCCGCGCGCCCCGTTCGACCGATTCGGTGGATGTATTGCTCGGCATCAAACGGAACATCGTAGTTGATCACGTGGGTGACATGATCAATGTCCAGTCCACGAGCCGCAACGTCAGTCGCAATTAGCTGGTCGGTCAGACCCTCTCTAAAACGCCGTAGGACGCGCTCACGGTCGCTTTGGCCCATGTCACCATGAATCGGTTCGGCGCTATAGCCGTGGAAGCTCAGAGCTTCGCTGAGCTCAGCCGTTTCGATTCGAGTCCGACAGAAAACAATTGTCGATCCCGGGGTCTCCATGTCGAGAACTCGGGCAAGAGCTTCTTGTTTTTTGCCTGGTGCGACTTCGTAATAAGTTTGGTTCGTGGTTTCGAGCGTCCGCTGTTTGGCAATGATCTCGATCTTCTTAGGGTCGCGCAAGAATTTCTTCGTAATCGACAAGACTCGCGGGGCCATGGTTGCCGAGAAAAAGGCAAGCTGGCGAGTTTCTGGAAGCTCCGATAAGATCGCTTCAAGGTCTTC
>JAYVXG010000052.1:0-2659 GCA_043785475.1 Armatimonadota bacterium | reverse complement strand
AATTTGTGCGCCGGAAGGTGACAGAGTCAGCGGTTTGCTGTCTGCAGACAATGTTGCAGAACCATTGTCAACCAAAAGCTCCCTGGCCGATGGCATTTAGGTCTCGACAAGCTCGACGAAACAGGAACCAAAAGAGTTGCCCGATTCGAAGCACATAACTTCGCCAAGGATTTTTTGTTGACCCTTGGACGTTCGTTCGCTTTTAAAGTCAGGTGTGCTACAATTACGTTGGGTTGGAAGCCTTCCTCTGGTCGGGGCCTTCAGCTGGCAAATTGAATGTCTCTAACTTTTCGCCGCAACAACCGCATTCTCTCCCTATGGTCATCGCGTGGCCCGCATAAATCCGCGAAAGTAAAGCACGAATATAGCTTTATCGAGGGTTCAAGCAACGCTGCATTGCAAAAGGACACAAGACATTTAGAAGGATGCCGATGAAGGACACCTTTGCGACCCTATTGGACTCTAAACGTGAAGAACTCTTAGCAGAGTGGCGTCAGCAAGTTCGATCACTCCCGTCAGCCAAGGATTTAAGTGATCGAACGCTCAACGATCACATTCCGAAGCTTCTTGATGAACTCGTTAGTGCGCTTGAGGCCCAGTCGGACGAAACCATACCCCAGGCACTCGCAAATAAGAGTGCTTATAACCATGGGCTACAGCGTTTGGATCAGCAATTCGACATAACCGAAATTGTCTCAGAATATAATGTGCTCCGTGGATGCATCCATGATTTGGCATGCGAACACGAAATAACTTTACAAGGCAGGCCCTTTCACATTCTAAACCGCGTCTTAGACGGTGCTATCGGATTCGCGGTGCAAACCTATGCCACCCAGCAAGCCCTAGAAGTGAAAAGATACAGGGAAGAATATCTCTCTTTTGTTGCCCATGACCTACGAACGCCCCTCAACGCAATTTCGATGGCTACCAATGTCTTCGAACTTCAAACATCAAATGAAAGCGGCCCGGGAATTGATACTCCCATACTTCTTAAAATTATGCGTAGCAACGTAGCAACCCTGTCGTCGCTGGTTGCTGACATATTAAATGAGAATATTGGTCCACTGACGGAAACCAATATCAAAGTTGAACCTCGTCTCTTTGAACTTTGGGCACTGGTTGAAACTATCGTACGCGATTTCCTTCCAATCAAACCGAATGAATGCACCTTGCTTAATGAAGTTGCATATGATGTGATTGTATTTGGCGATGCAGATTTATTGAGTAGGGTTATCCGGAATTTGATTGGGAATGCAATTAAATACACACCTGTCGGGGAAGTTAAGGTGGGAGCGACGAGTCGTGGGAGCGATGGCTCGGTGGAGTTTTGGGTAACTGACACCGGTGCCGGAATTCCGGCTGATCGTCTCGACATCATATTCCAAAAATTAGAATCCGACCCTGACAGAGCGGACGGGGTGGGATTAGGGTTGTCGATTGTTGAGACTTTTATTAAGGCGCACAACGGAGAAGTAACCGTTGAAAGTAAAGAAGGAGTTGGGTCGACGTTCCATATCTTACTGCCGGGGCCGGGCACGCCCGAGCATCATGAATTGCAAAAAGAAAAGTGCAAGGCTACTCCCGCAACGACTTCCCTCTAGTTACGCAATTGCTCCCAATTGGTTACAGGAAGCTAATTTCAAACCCTGATATCGAGTCTTGAATTTGACGCTGCCTCCGACACTTTAATTCCTGCCGCTTCGCTCTTCTTCGAATCATCCTTGGCCTGAATCACCAAGGTCAAACTGTCTAGCTGAACCTGCAATCGACCTAAGATAGCCTTCATCGTAGTCGCGTCGGTCGTCGGGCAATCGGTCCAATCCTGAATTTTGGCCTTCAATGTCCGAACTTGCGAATCTGAAGCCCTAGCATGTATGTACCCGCATTTGATCCCAATTGCCGAAATTGCCATGTTCCTTCCGTAATCTTGGTGATGAAGCTGGCCCAGCAAGACCGTACAAATGCTAGGGCATCTTGGGCACCTGAAACTAGGATATCCCTCAGCCCAGGTGTTTATCGATCTCGCTCAAGAGTTGCGACGACGTTTTTTCGAAACCACGAAAAGCCCCAATCCCGCGAACAAAGGCGTCATCGCGTAGAGGGGCACCGCGCGTGTCGGCACAGCATTCGAAGTTTGGGTGGCCCTTCTCTTCGTGAAGTAGATATCGTCCGCCGCAGGCCGAGGAAAGTCGTTATCGACGAAGGTCTCAACTTGACAATTATTGGGAATCGCTTCAGCCGGAATCTTGACTTGTTTGGCAAGCAGAGCCGAAGACGATTCTGGAATTTGTGCCGTCCACTGTGGCGTCTGCCAAGTTTCCCTCTTTCCTATTTTCGCGTCGTAGTCTCCGACCGACACGAAGTAAACACGCAATGTTCCCTTCTTGTCGACCAGGATGTTCGAGCTCGGCACATAGAATGGATTGAACGGTTTGCTCGTCTTGAAGGTCATTCGGACATTACCCGTCGAGGCCGCCAATTTAGTTTTGTCGACAACCTTGAACGCGGTGAGATACCAACCTCTCGAGCAGTATCGTTCCGCCCACTTCTGAACTTCAGGCGTCGAGACGTAGTTATGCTCGTTCATCCAGTCGTTAATCGCCTGAGCGCTTCTCGAGAACAAGGTTGTCGCGTGGAAACCCGCGACATCGGCCTCTTG
>JAYVXG010000051.1:0-25444 GCA_043785475.1 Armatimonadota bacterium | reverse complement strand
CCTCGCCAGGTTGTTCAGGTTTTGAACAACGGTTGCAGTGAAGACAGTAGTTGCCTGGTGAGTCAGGTTGGCGTAATATATAAGTGTGAATTACCGAGAGAGGATTTTGATTGACCCGGCGATTCGGTCTGGAAAGCCAATTGTAAAAGGAACACGAATCACGGTTTTCGACGTTCTGGACTACTTGTCGTCCGGTACTTCAGAACCTGAACTGCTTTCAGACTTCCCACAGCTCACCCATGAAGACGTTTTGGCATGCCTCGGTTTTGCAGCCGATCGTGAACGGAAAGTCACCACAAGTCCATCGTGAAGCTCCTTTTCGACAAGAACCTTTCGGAGAAACTTTGTGGTCTCTTGGAGGACATCTTTCCGGACTCCGAGCACATCAGGCGCGCTGGATTTCAAGGAGCCAGTGATTCAACTATTTGGGAATTCGCAAATTCCAGCCAATATGCAATTGTTAGCAAGGATTCCGACTTTATGGACACAGCAATCTTTGCTGAAAATCCAACAAAGGTCATCTGGATAAGGCTGGGAAATTGCTCAACGGCGAATGTACATTTGCTCTTAAGAAATAAAGAGGGAGCAATTGAAGAGTTTTTGAGGTCCGATGATACTGTGTTTGAACTACCCTGAGCTCGGAATATAATCAAGTTATGCTTCAATGGGAGAATACGGACCAATTTGGGAACCTTAAGGTGGCGACTTCGGAGGCGACGACCCTAGACAACGTGAAGCCCGATCTTGAAGAGTTGGTTCGAGCGGTTTTTGAGCAGCACGGAAGGGAAGTGACGTTTAGCATCGATGTGCCTTATTCCGAGATATCGGCTCCCCGTGGAGACCAAGTCTCACACGTATTGAACCTTCCATTCGTATCCGTCTTTGTCGCTGGTGGAATGGAGAAAGCCGAGATACAGGCTTCGCTGGCTCAGCAATTAAGATCCTTGTTTGGAGACACCACCAAGGTCATCGGACCATGGGACTAGGAAATGAAAGGTAGCGTAATAGCACTCGCAACATTGGCAATGCTGTTCGTTTTTTGCGGTTCCGGCTTCTTAGCAGTGGCTCCAGGAGACGGCATGACCATACTAGTGACCGCTCCATGTTGGTTACTCGGATTGTCCTTTTCCGTCTCGTGTTTCATTGTTGGGGGACTTAGAAAAGAGAATCGGGAGCTAGTATTAACTTTTTTTTGCTAGCTGTACTATCGGTTGTGTACAGCATCTGGGTGTCCGTGAATTATGTTCCCGGACATCGATATGACTCAAAGAGTAACGAACCAATTTATGACATCAATGAAGCCAGCAATGGCAAATAGATTTGATTCCCGGACCACTTTCCGGCTAAAGTGAGCCATATGCCTTCAATTCTGGTTCTCGTTGCAATCCAGCATGGTGTTGTGATTCCACAAACTAAACCGACCCTTCCTCCCTTGCCGCAAGCGAAAGTCAGCGCAGCTTCTCCGGACTGGGTGCGAAGGGAGTTTCGGATTCGAAAAGAACACCTGGCCTTTTCGGCAATAGTGCCAAAGGCAGCAACCCAAGTAAAGTCTAAAGGCAAAAAAGAGAGTTCGAATTTGTTGTCGGATGGGCACAGTGGATTGTTGTGGTGCGAATACTCAACCAAGGTCGATAGGGTCCACTGGGAGCAATTACTTAAACCACCCTTGTCCGGATACGACGACTACGCCATAAAGGACGGAAAGAAGTATCGGGATGTCAAAACCCACCGCGAAGTTCATCGGAACGGATGGATTGGGCACTTCAATACCAGCCGGTTGGCTTACACCGGAATTATCGATGAGTATGCTATCGAAATTGAACTGACCAACCAGAAGGATATGAAAGTTTGCTACTATATGGCCAAGAAGGGATTTCAATTGCTCGATGAAGTCGGACTTTGGAAGATCATCGACAGCATGAAACTCTTGAAGGATTAGTTTCTATGGCTCGTTGACAATTGATTCCCGGCCCACTTTCGGGCTAAAGTGACCCATATGCTTTCACTTCTTGTCGCTACCGCCATGCAAACCGCTCTGGTCATCGAGCATCCCCATGTGCTTGTCTTTTCCAAAACCACCGGTTATCGCCACGACTCAATCCCCGACTCTATCGCGGCCATCAAAAAGCTAGGCACCGAACACGGATTCCAAGTCGACGCAACCGAGGACTCAAAAGCATTTACCGACGAAAATCTGAAACAGTACGACCTCATCTGCTTCGCTTCGACCACTGGAACCATCCTCAACGCAGACCAAAAAAAAGCCATGGAGCGCTTTGTTGAAAGTGGCAAGGGTTGGATCGGGATTCATTCTGCCGCAGATACCGAATACGATTGGCTCTGGTACGGCGAACTCGTTGGAGCATGGTTCTTGAAACATCCACCAGGAGGCCAACACGTCAAAGTCCAGATCGAGAACCGAGGCAATCCCAGTACCACCAACTTGCCGAGCCTGTGGATCAGACCCGACGAGTGGTATGACTGGCGAGCAAACCCACGCGGAAAAGTCCAAGTTCTCGCAAGCCTCGACGAGTCATTCTATCGACCCGAAAAACCCGAAGATCACCCCATAATGTGGTGCCATTGGCAAGGCAAAGGCCGCTCGTGGTACACGGAAATGGGCCACACCAAAGAGTCCTACACCGAAAAGCCCTACCTCGACATGCTCTTCGGCGGGCTGATGTGGGCCGCCCAAGGCAGCCGCCGACCAGACGGGGCAGTCGATTATTTGGAGAAGAACAATGGTTATGGCAACTGCTACATCCATGCCGAATTTAAAGCCGGTAAATCTATGAGCCTCATTACCCTTGGTGGGAAAAACCGTATCGCACTTCGGGATTCGCAATCTGTAGCCTGGAACCAATTGTCATCGGATGATTGCGGAGGAACAAACGGCCACGCCCCGACTACCAATGCATCAGCCGGAGAGGCCAACTGGAATACTGTTGATGCAATCATAAGTCCTTCCACGAATCGGATTGCTGAAGTGCGAATCAACGGCATAGTCGTCCAACGGAATGTCGAAACTGACGGCAAGCTCGGACGCATTACGCTGATGGCTCCCCCGTCATCTTTCCGTAACGTGTGGGTGAAGAAACTGCCGAACTAGAAACGATCATCGCTATCTAACGTCTGATTCAATATGATCCCAATTGCACTTGCATTGTTAATGTCCAATACGACCCCCGCGAAGGACACGTTAAGCGACCTTTCAAAAATTCTGTCAGAAGTAACCAAGCGCTCTTCGATCGTAGTGGTTCCCACGTATGACAAAGTTTCGATTGCAACCGACCCAAAAATTGTTGACGATCTCGTGGACCCTCTCCGGAAATCCGGCTTTGCTTGCCTCGTTTCTGATGTTCCAGTTATCTATCAAATGGGTATTCCGGCGTCACACCTTGGCGTGCTCAAAGGACTTGTATCTGCCGGCCCAGACGCTCCATGAGCTGGCTTCAAAGAAGTCACTATCCCACAAACAGCCGTAATAAACAACCTCATCACGTTCGAAACAAAGTCCGGTGAAGCGATTAAGGTCAACACCCTCATGAATTTGGACCTGCCCAAGAAAATTATGGTCTCGCCCTATTACACGTTTGACAACGGAGGAGATTTCCCTCTCGCGATGTCGGCAAAAAATATGGTTCCCGCCGAGTTTGCTCGAGCCCTAACCCGAGGTCTTTCTGGCCGGCTCGTCATCGAAGAAAAGTCTTATACCATCAGTTTTGATGCCGCCAGTTTCCGGTCAAACATGGCGAAAGTCCTCACTTTGGCGCAAAAAGGAGTAGATGAAGGTCGAACTCCATCGGGAGTCAATGCCCAATATAACGCTGGATCGTACTCCGACTATCAAGAGTATCAGGATGCCGCCCAGCCTGCACATTCCGGTACCAAAGCTTCGCTAACCTCCGCCATAACCCTCCTCAGCAAGACAATTTCCAC
Source organism: Armatimonadota bacterium (assembly GCA_043785475.1). Classification (GTDB taxonomy): domain Bacteria; phylum Armatimonadota; class Fimbriimonadia; order Fimbriimonadales; family Fimbriimonadaceae; genus Fimbriimonas. The sequence continues at coordinate 21,505 of JAYVXG010000051.1, read as the reverse complement.
CATGAATGACAAGTTGCTTGAGCAAACCTTTGCTTACAAAGGCACCTCAACCCGCCTTAATCTTGCAACTTTTACTTCGCTCCAAGAGTTCGCCGTAAATTATTTGAGGTCCGCCGCCACACCCCCTTCAGGGCAACCCGGTACCAGCGTTCAACGACAGCAGCCCGGCCGAAATTCATCCAATCTTGCTGGTCTCGTGAACCGAGTAGATCCGCAAAATCCAGGTCGGCTCATTATTACCACCGATTTTAGAGTCTCGCTAGAACTCAATCTGAGGCAGGGCGGAGGTCAAAATGGCATCCGGCCCCAAAACGCGGACGCCGCGAACACTATCACGGTTCAAGTCTTGTAAAGCATTCGGATCGCTTTGCGGTGCGGAGCGGGCATCGGGACCTCCTCAATGTGGTCCCGATGCACCCAGCTCAGCCCCTCGGGCCTTACATCAAAACGAAAGTAACTAACCTTCGCTGTGATCTTGTGACGGGTCACCGTGTATTGAATCTCACCCAAAGCTTCCGTCCACAGCCCATCCAATATGTGGGATAAAGTAGAAGTTAATGGCAACAAACTCATACCTTTCCACCATGTCAAGTCGTGACGGGAAAGGATCCCAATCTCATTTCCAAAGATGGGAATCAAAATCTCCTCCTCATATTTAACCGTCGCTGGCCTCACTTTTGCTGAGGGAAAGTCGCTCACACGATTGGTCTGAAATGCAACGCATTCCTGTTTGATTGGGCACGAAATACACAACGGTCGAATGGGTTTGCACACCGTCGCTCCAAGTTCCATCAAAGCCTGGTTCCACTCCCCCGGCTGATCGGCATAAAGATGCTTATCAGCCCACTTCCAACAATTCGTCTTGAGCAGCGATCCTGTCGCCGAGTCACACATTGATCGGGCGTAAACGCGCTCCACATTCCCGTCAACTACTGCGCTCGCCTCATTCAAACAAATACTCGCGATCGCTGCAGCGGTGTACTTTCCAACCCCAGGAATTTCCAACCATCCATCCCGAGAAATTGGAAAGCCCTCATCTGCAACCTGACGGGCCCCTCGCAACAACATCTGACACCGTCGATAATAGCCGAGACCCTGCCACAGAGCCAAAGCCTCATGTTCGCTTGCCACGGCAAGCGCCTCAACCGTCGGAAACCTCGTCATCCATCGCTCGTAAAACGGCAGAGCCGTATTGATTTGCGTTTGCTGGAGCATGATCTCGCTAATCCAAATGGCATACGGGTCTTTCGTCCGACGCCAAGGCAAGTCGCGCTTGTGAGTTTTGTACCAGGCAAGAAGTTCTTGTTGAATGACCTATTTTAGATTAATAAGCTCATCGTAAACCGCCATCGTTTTGGAAAGCATCACTGGCACACTAAATAGATTCACCGCGCGCCAAATCGCCGTTTCCGAAAAACCATCAATGTCGCCATTCGCAATCGAAATGGCCGCATCAGCCATCGCCCTTGCGTCTTCTGGCGGGATCAAAATCCCCATATCGTCCGTTACGACCTCTGGCAGACCGCCGACGTTGGTCGAAACGACGGGCAATCCCGCGGCCATCGCCTCAACCACCGATATTCCCATTGCCTCTTTGAGGCTGGGAAAAAGGAAAATATCCATTCCCACGAGGGGCTCAAAAACCTTCGATTGATAGCCAAGAAACATCACATTGTCTGCAATACCAAGTTCCTTAACAAGTGCTTTGTACTGGTCCAAATGATCTCCATCACCAACCAAAACGTAAACCGCCTTCGGCATTGCTGCCAAGATCGTTGCAAATGCACGAATGGAATAATCGATCCCTTTCATGGGCGTCAGCCGTGAAACCGTGCCGAAGACAAGAGCATCGTGCGGAATACCGAATTTGGTTCTCGACTCCGATTTTGAGAGTATTTCGGATGGAATTTCGACGCCGTTATAAACCGTCGTGATCCGCCCAGCCTTTATGCCCTGCGAGATCAAATGCTGTCGCACCCCTTCTGAGACTCCTATCATAAGGTCCGCGAAGACAAAACTGAGCTTTCCACTCATGCCGTGGACCGTCGCGACGCACGGGATCCCCGCTAACCGAGCCGCCAAACAACCGTTGATTGACGAGGTGGAAAGGTGGGTGTGGATGATGTCGAACTTTTCACGTTTGAAAAACTTCGCCATCAAGGCAATAGCGAGAGGATCTATCTTGGTAGTTACTCGGAACGGAGTGTGCTTCCATCCAAGATTTGTGAGATCGTCGTTGAAGGGTTTGCCTCGAAAAGTCACGAATTCGACATTGTGTCCGGCTTCCTTCTGTGCGTCGGCTAACGTCATCATACTGTGAACGGCGCCATAAATCATCCGTCCTGCACTCGTAACGTGGGCAATCTTCAGACTCTTGTTTTCACCCACGCTCGCTAGTTTATTCGATTCCAGTTCTGTTACCTTGACCCTAAGAGCGATTGAATTCTCTGATCGAACCTAGTTCGTAGTGTTTCGCCGATAGGGTCGAAGTTAATCCTGTCCACTCAGGCTAACTACCGACCCAGCCGAAATGCCCGCCACAATTTGTAAATAAACACCGGCAACGACGTGTCATTCCGGATCGCGATCCGCTTTAACCGCAAAGGATCTTCCGTCCCATCGTTCAAACCTTTGTCGCAAGTAACCGCGAACCGATAGCCCGATGCGCGAACCGATTGTAAACTGCTTTCATCGTAGCTCCCGTAAGGATAACAAAAAGTTTCGATCGGGAAGCCAAGCAGAGTCTCAAGGTCGGCTTTGCTCCCTCGAATTTCTTCGTCCTGGGCTAAAGCATCATGGGTACTGAGACGGATATGGGATCGCGTGTGAGACCCAAATTCGTAACCCTGCTCCTGAAGACGAACGATTGAATCTTTCGACATCAGCGGATATGTCACATCGCCAATATTCTCGTCCCATGCGTTCGTTTTGCCAACGAAATCGGACACCAGAAAAACCGTTGCGCCAAAACCAAATCGAGACAGCATAGGTGCCGCAGTCTCTTCGAAGTCCTGAAAGCCGTCATCGAATGTCAAGATAATCGGCTTGGCCGGCTCGTTTCCCGAAAACAAGTCGTAAAGATGCATCGTCTCAAATCCTTTTCGAGCAAGAAACCCAAGATGCTTCTCGAAAAGGTTGGGCGGAACAAACGTGCCCGGATATAAAGTCTTGGCGTTAACCGGCGAAATCTTGTGATAAGTCAGGATCGGAACTCGCGTCGCCACATCATCAGTTTAGCTCCGACCAGTCATATTCTGCGTAAAGCGAATAATGGTCCGACCCAAAGCTGGGTCCAACTTCCGCAAGGACCGGAGCGAACTCCTTCGTCGAATAAAGGTGATCAATTCTGACGACCGGACGACTGGACGAATACGTCAACCCGAAACCGTTTCCGGCCGCCGAAAACGCGTCGGTCAAACGTTCGCTGAGCTTCCGACTCAGCCCGTGACGAGGAGGATTGTTAAAATCTCGGCCAACGATGAACGGCAAGTTTGTCCGATCAAACACCGCTACGGAATCTTCATAGTCATGAATTTGGCTTTCTATCGTATAAGTTAAGCTCCTAAAACCCTTACTAATTTGCGGAACCGACCAGTGCGTTGTCATCGCACAAAAAGGCTTTGGCGATTCGACCGTCGCTGATAAAACGTACCGTCCGGGCAGACTTCGCATTGGAAACCTTTCAATGTGCGAAAGCGGCCACCGCGACAAAATCGCAACTTCTCCAACCGTCGCTACATGCCAACTCGGGAAGTCGTGCATGATCTTTGCCGCCGGACTATCCGCTCCGCCCTTCACCTCTTGCATCATCACGAGGTCAATGTGCTTCGCGATGATCTCCTCCTTCAATCCCGGAACATTCCGGTTCGTCATCTCAACATTGATGGTCAAAACCCGAATCGCGCCCGATCTGGGTCCATTGATGTGGAATTGGAATCCAAGAATGATCAAGGAGGATCCAAAACAGACGAGTAAATTCGCAAAGTCAAGCTGGTTGGACCGCTTTCGCACCGTTCGTATGAAGATCACAATGCACGTAAGTGCCAGGGGAAGGCATAAAAGACCCGGAGGAGCATAAGTGAATATGTTGTGGATTAAGCCTCGATTAGGAAAGTACGGAGTGACCAGGCAAATCAGAACCCAAGCCCACAGCCCTCCACTGAAAATCTTTTGAAGTTTCGATATCCCCCTGTCGCTCACTCTGAAGGAAACAATCGTATTTCTCCTTCAGTTCCCGACTGTCCCTGGTCGGACGATAGGCTGCCTGCCTGGGTAAAGAAAGATGAAGTCTTACTGCACTCTGAACTCGCCGCTAGCCTTTCCCTGATCCTTGCTCTGCGTCCTCAGCTCTGTGATCGGTATGCTCTTCCCGGTATTTCTTCCGCGCCGCCGAATCGCTTTCCATGATTCTCTTCGCATGAAGCCCACCCCGGACGAGCAATGCGACAAACAAGAAAACCAGCACCGCAATGAAGATCATGCCCAGCAATTTATTTTGGAATATGACGTCGTAGCCGCGAACCATTTCTGGAGTGTACTATGACGGGAAGCATTGAAACAGATTCGCTCTAAGACCGGTATACGAAAGATTTTCAAAGAGTACAAGGACCAACGAAATCCTATCGATCTTGTCATACTACTCCAGGATTGGGGTGATCCCTACAACGTCGGAGGGTTGTTCCGGGTCGCTGATGCCTGTGGTGCCTCAGAGCTCATTCTTACCGGAAAAACCCCTCGGCTTGGCGAGAACCCCGCTATAGCCGTAACTTCGATGGGTGCCCACCGCCGCGTCGCTTGGCGCTATTTCGAACGCCCTCTCGACGCGTGCGAACAACTAAAAGCAGAAGGATACACGATGGTCGCCGTTGAGGTCGCTGACGAATCCGAGCATTACATGGCCTTCGATTACCCTGACAAATGCTGCCTCGTCCTCGGCAACGAAGGCGCCGGCGTCTATGGGAAAATTATGAAAGTGTGCGATGCCGCCATATTCGTACCCATGGCCGGAAAGGGAAGATCCCTCAACGTTCACGTCGCCGCTGCAATTGTCGCGTTCGAAGCAACCTTACGACCCCGAATTGCTGAAGTAACCGAAAGCTGACTTACTTCAGCATCACTCGAATAACGACCTTGCCCGCCAGCCCACCGGGTAGCCGAGTAGCCGAAACGGCTCGAGTCTCTAAATCAATCGCTTCCTTAATTTGCTTTACTGGTTGGGCATCCTCTAAGAAGTCGACAAGTAAATCCTTTTGCTTTTCCCTTAACTTTGCCAAACGAGCGATGAACATGCCCTGGACTCGGCTCTGCTCGCTCGAAGCATTTCCCTCAATATTTGACTCCACACTAGCACCGCCCAGAGCCTCAATCTTAGTCTTTACTGCTTCGAACTGGGATGCCGGAATGATGACTAAAACACCCTGAGCCTCGACTGATCCATCTTCATTCATGTGAGAGAATTTTCGAGTTGATCCGCCAACGGCAGAAGCAATACCCGCAATTGAAGCCTGGCCCTGTGATGGTTCGGGGCCACTTACTGACATCGAAACATACCTTTCCTTACCTACTGCGTCACTCTTATTAGCTCCAACTACTGATGTTTTACCGCCATCTGTCGATGTTTTCGCCGGTGTTTTTCCGCCCGGCTCAGGATTTGTTGGAAGCGCGATACCTGGAGCTCCGGTCTTTGGAAGTGGTCCGAAAACCTCATTTGGGTTCATCGGCTCAATGCTTCCTCGTAACGAGGGTGGAGCTGGGCTGAAATTCGCGTTGGATGAACTCGACCGCGACACAATATTCGCCTGGGTCGATTTTGGAGGAAGCGGGAATCCTCCGTTCATCGGTTGCCAAGGATCAAATTCCTTGAGGTCGGCAAGGTCTCGAAAAGCGTTGTTCAGTTGAGGCGCTTTAGCCGATGAGTTTTCGCTCGCAACAAGGAGTGGTCGATCTTTTGTGACGATCCTTGTTTCAACTTTCGGTTGCGTAGTCAGTCGACCGGCAGCTATTCCGCCAATAATACAAATCGCCGCGATGAAAGCACGATTCTTGTAGGCGGGAGCTTCTGGTTCCACGTACTTCGGAGGTTGGTTTTCGTCGTACTTGGCGAGCACCGTCTCAAATGCGTCAGGAACGATGGCTGTTTCAGTCGGCACCGCCAATTCTCTCCCGGCTTCATCTCCGTCAACCACGGTCAATATTGGTTCGGTTGGGTCAGAGTCATGCATTGGTTCTCGATCAGATTCCATCAAACAGTTGTGTCCTTCTAATTTTATCGGGAAAATCACGCCCGAGTAACTTTATTCGAATAAGTTGTCTCGATTTGTCTAGTTTGCTGATCGCCTATTAAAGGAACGCTTTTGGCCGCAAAACGTTCCCATTCTCTCTAGGTCTCCGACCTGCACAAGCACTTACCTTCTGCACCTACCGATGCAAAAACTTAACCCACGCTGGTGCCAGGTCGGGAAAGAACTGAATCATAACCCATCCAGCAAGAACCATAACCCAAAATCCTGCTGCTAACAACGGATAGCGCAAGTAGCACCTTGTTTCCTTCCTGCCTTGAAAATAGCTCACCACGAAAAACGTGGCCGAAAGAAGCGCCGCCAATGGCAAGGCAAATCGCCCGGCCAGCAACGAAAACGTCGCAATCTTACAATAGGCAAACGCCAATCGCCCAAGCTTGTTCTCAGGAGGTGTCGGTTGAGGCATTTCGCTACTCATTTTGGCTTCGACGTGTTAAGGGCCAGCATCAATATTCCGGCGACCAGAGCGAGTAGACCAATACCTAGAGCACCCATGGAGGCATACTGGTTGGGAATGCACGCGCCGCAACAACCGAGCGGCACCAAAAGGAACATCAGGGCAATCAGGCCACCGCTATACCGCTTACCCGACTTAGGAACAACGGTTTTGCTTCGGTAGTTGCCGGTTCCGCAATGAGGGCACCATTCCGACCCTAGCGGAATCGGCTTTCCACAGTGGGGACAGGGCACAAAGTTCTCCGGCATGCTCTCTGCTACGGGAATGTCCTCGTTACTCATTGCCGACCCTTAATGAAATTATAGGTTAGCAGAATTATCCCAACGATCACTGAAAGAACTTCGACTGCCAGCGCAATATTTGCCGTCGCTGTAGGGAAGATATCGTCCGTGGGCCGGATATTTTGTTGCGTAAAACCAACTACTGCGCAGCTTCCACAAGCGGCTAGCGGCACGAGGACAAGGGCTGTGAATATCCAAATTAGAGATACCGGATAGGCTCCCTGCCTCAGTTCTTGGATGACTACTTGCGGCCTCCCGTCTCCACAAAGATGGCACCATGCTGACCGTCCGGGCATCAACTTCCCGCACTTCTCACAGACGACGTCTTCGAACGGTTTGTTGATATCTGAGCTCATTTCATTCCCCGAAAGGCGGCATGAATGGCATTGACTACGACCATGATCAATCCAATCACAAACGAAACAAGTTGTGCCGTCATGGAAATCCCTGCTCCGCGATATAACGCAGAATCCGAATGGACGTTATTAACTCCGATCATGCAAGCCCCATAAACTGCAAGTGGTGCGAACACCATCATAATTAAAATCCACTGCCAAGGAATAAAGGGAAAACTAGAGGGATCATTGGTAATGTGGATATTCTTCTTTCCAAGCCCTCATTGAGGACACTAGGGCAGGTCCACCTTATACGGCTTACGGCAGGTGGGGCACTTGTTGGTCTCTCGGTCAATAAATGGGTTGCTCATTTAGCTCTGAATAAAGAGATGACGAGGTTCACGAACAAGAAAATTATTCCGAGCGCGATTGAGGCAAGTTCTACATACCCGGCCGCGTCGATCCGCCAATCGGGATGATCGATGCTCGGATTGGAAAGCAAACAACTTCCAAAAGCGGCGCACGGAACAATGAACAGTAATATGATGATTAGCCACCAATTAATGAAAGATGGCTTTCTCACAAAACCGTCAAAGGTGATTGGGTCGCTCGAAAAATGAATCTGCTTCTTCCCGTAACCGCAACCAGGACAAAACAGGGAACTGTTCGGAATTGGCTTTTGGCAGTTCGGACAGATGGCATCCGGCTGAAGGGTGACACCAGTTTCGTCGGGACCGTCGTTCATTTTTGTCTCCAAGTTTTAACGACTACGTTCACCAAGAGCATGAGCAATCCTAATCCTATGGACAGCATTACCGGTGGTCCGATATTATTAATCTTGTTGTCATTCAAGTCAATTCCAAGGATCATTCATCCACCAATGGTAGCAAGCGGCGCGACGATCGTGAAAGTCAAAACAAACCACCAATTGAAAAGAAATGGCTTCCGAGGGATCGAACTGTCCGCGTGGTCAACTCTCGTCATGCTATTTCCGCAATGTAGACAATAGACCGAATTCTGGCGCATCACTTTTTGGCAATTGGGACAAACATCTTCGAATTTTCTGTTCACCTCGGCTTTCCATCAGATGTGTTTTCTGGCTTTAGGTAGAGATATACACCCAGGGCGAGCAGTCCTAAGCATGCCACATGTGCGGAATCTATACCATTCGAATGCCCGACTGGTTCCCGGAAGAATTCAATGATGAAGCGGCTGGTCGACCATAGGACGAGATAGAGTGGGAATAGACGGGTGCGATCCCTTGCCCACCAGATGATCGCGAAAATCAACGCCGAGCTGCCGGCCAAATAAAACTGAGTCGGGTGCCGCATCTCACCATGTTGCTGAACCGCCCATGGAAGAGAGCACGCCCGACCATAGCAGCAGCCGTTGAACCAGCAACCAATGCGGCCGATCGCCTCTCCCGCAGGCAATGCAACCGCCCACATTGGACCGGTCGACGCCCGAATTCCCATTCGCCATTTGGCGATATCGACCGCGAGCCAACCCCCAATAACGCCGCCGAGAATCGTTCGTCCCCCACTGGTGGGATCGATTATTGAAGCGAAACTACCACCTTCCGCGAGTCGCTCAACCAGTCGAGCCAAAAGCACACCCGCGATCGCCCCGATCAAGACAATTCGCGACATGCCGGACGTTGCGAGGTTTTGACGCTTGGCTTCATGCCAATAAAGAAACCCACCAACCGCGTAGCCGAGAGCATTGAAGAGCGAGCCGATGACGACGGGATTCATACCATTCGGAGTGTGGATTTTCGGGTGGGAAAGTCCTCGGCGTCTGCGAAAAGCCACCGCCAACAGAAGGAGTAACGCCGCGGATCGTCTTCGAACGTACCCACGTGGACGCAGCATTGCCGAATTCGAGCCTCGTGGAACGTGTGGGCGTCCATGAACATTTTTACTGTCACTCGAAAGGTCTTCATCGCCATGTTTTCGAGCAGGCGTTCCTCGCCGCCGAAAGCCTTCCAGATTCCGCCCATGAGGTCGGTGAGGCCTGGAACGCAGTCGCACATTTTGAAGAGGTCGCCCGCTACCTGGAGCGACGAAGCCCGCTGTTGCTCGCTCAAAATTCGCTGAAGCGTTCCGTCTTTAATCATTGCCTTCAACGATTCGTGGACATTTTCAAAGGAAATAGAGTTGCTGGCGAGGTGAATCCATTTCTTCAGTTCGTCTCGCCCAATGAGAGACACGAGTGAGTTCCAGTCACCCTTTTCGTTTTGAACGAAGTAGGCAATGTCGCAACAATCTTTGTGCGAGCAAGGCAGAGGAACAAAATCTCCCGGCTTTCCGGTCCTCTTGATAACGCCGGTAGGCGTAATCCGATCCATCGGGTCGATGCCGCTGTTTCGTCCCGACCCAAAGACGGGCTGAAGCGCGAGACCAGAACAGTAAGAAGTCGACAGACCGAGATTTACTAAATCTTCGATTTCATCGTCATTAACGCCTTTTTTGAGTGTGGCGACGAGGGTGATGAAGATCTTATTGTCGTTAAGGATTCGCAATGTTTCTAGCTTTTCTTGTGCAAGTGGGGCACCACGTAGATGCTCATAAGTACTGTCTTTGAGTCCATCAAATTGTAAATAGACTTCGACCTTGCTTCGATGATGATGCAAGAATTTCTGAAACTTTTTGTCTTTGAGAATTCGCCGACCGTTAGTATTAAGAAGGATTCGCGTGACGGGGCGGGCAACTAAAGCTTCAATCAATTCTTCAAGGTCACGGCGAAGAGTCGGCTCGCCACCGCTAAGCATAACGACGCTAATCTTTCCTCCCTCGCGCTCAATCATTGTATCTACGGTATGAAGTAGATCAGGCAAACTCGGTTTCTCTGACATCGGGGCCGGAGTTCCGGGCTCAAGAGCGGTCGCGTAGCAGGTCGGGCATTTGTAGTTGCAGTGCTCGGTAAGGTTCAGCAGAAGGATGCAAGAATGCTGACCGTGGCTGGCAGGAAGCCCATCTCGGTAACCATCGGGAAATCCGGCAAAGTTGTCCGCTCGATCTGGCGTCACCGAAAGGGTTGGAGTCTGCCATCCGATTCTGGATCGCCAAATTTCGGCGTCTTCCTCGTAAAGCGATTCTGTTTCACCGTGTTCTGGGCACCAGCGCCGCATCCAAATCGAGCCAGAATGCGATACCAACATCGCATCAACGAACACATTATCATCGTCCGTCCTAACCCCACCCCTTACCATGCAGTTGGGGCACACGCTACGCGTGTATTCTTCAATCGTATACGGTCGCGGAACAATTGATGCCTGCATGAAATGTTAGATTAGCTTATGCAGGGGCGGCACTGATACGCAAAGCGAGGGATGAATGAAGCTTCTCAGTGTTAATACGATTTACTCAGGCAAGCTGGCTTTCCACTCTTCATTTAATTCGTCGAGCGTATGCTTGGTCAACGTCTTCCACATTTCTTCCGTGTACGTTGAGTCAACCAGAGCCTTGTTGAGTTTCTTGATCACGTCCTTGTCGTAGGTTCGCAGGGTCCAGTCCAAAAATGCTCCTGTCGTTCGGTAGCTGGCCCGTGCATTTGCTTTCGCCCGCTTAACCTTGGGCCGTTTGTCTAGGGGTTCAAAGGCAAACCATCGGACGTAGTCCGCGATACCCTCAACGAGCCAGACCGGATCGTATTTTGGATAATGTTGCGCCACGTGACATAATTCGTGAACGACCAAGCCGGTATCTTCGGGATGAGCTGACGCATATTTTGCGGCAACGTGGATCGTTTTCCCGTCCGCATAGGCAACTCCGTCAGCCTTAAAATCGATAATGACTTTGACATCGGCGAGACCTGAGCGTGGAATTCCCAACACATCGGCCGTCTTCGGATACTCGACTTTGGCTAGCCGTTCAGCTTCCTTTGTGAACTTCACAAGGTTATCCAACTGCTTCGTGTCGAAGTCGATTTTTGGATATTGGAAATGAAGAATCGTAGCCAATGCGAGGGCAGGGAACATGAGTTCATTATATCTGGGCGAGGGAAGCCGGGGGATGAGAGAAAAGCGTAGGAAGCACGAACGGTAGACTGAATCATGGTTCCAACGCTGATGACCGAGCGCCTGGTTCTTCGTCCTATTCGGCGTGACGATGCTCCAAGGATTCAGGCCTTGTTTCCTGACTTTGAAGTCGTCCGATACTTGTACAGCTTTATTCCCTGGCCTTATCCAGCCGAAGGGGCGAGTGAGTGGCTTGACATTGCACTGCCTCAGACAGAAGCGGGAGAACGGATTATCTTGGCAATTACTCTGCGAGAAATGGATGATGATCAGCTGATTGGGGTCCTGTACTTAAATTTTCTTGGCCCCCACCATCGGTCTTTCTGGCTTGCTCCCGCCTACCATCGAAAAGGCTATATGACCGAAGCCGTAGTGGCTGGAAATGACTATATGTTTGATGTGGTTGGCCTTTCGGTCATGCGGAGCGGTAATGCGATTCCAAACCAAGGCTCACGACGAATCAAGGAGAAGTCGGGTGCAAAATTGATCGGCATTGAGAAAGATAGGTCCTTTGTTGAAGGCATCTTTGACGAGGAAATTTGGGAGTTAACCGCCGATGATTGGCGGGCTAATCGCGAAGCTTTTATCGGTAATAGGGTGTCATCAAGAGCAGAATAATGACACCAACGCTCAAAACTGACCGACTGACTTTATGGCCCGTGCTTCGCGACGATGGTCCGTGCATCCAGGAAATAATCCCTCGGATGGAAATCGTTGTGTTTCTCGACTGCCAACTGCCAACTGATTATTTCCACTTCTTCAAGAATGCCATCACCTTAAGCTGGTCGTGGTGATCCCCAGTTTCGAGTAACCCAGAATCCTGATCTTGAATCAGCTTCCCGGTCCTATCGAGGACAAAGAGGTGAGGAAATCCGGTGACAATTTTTGGATAGTTCGCCAGAACAGCCTTATTCTCGTTTTCTTTGCTCCAATTAACTTTGACGACAACATATTGCTTCAGCATCGCCGCGACTTCGTTATTCGCTTTAAACATGGCATCGAGCCGGTGGCACCAGATGCACCAGTTTCCGCCAACATCCAGCAGGATGTGCTTATTCTCTTTCGTTGCAAGCTTAATCGCGGCGGCAAGATCCTTAGCTGTGTCTCGCGTCGGATCGAAAATTTTCTCTGACATATCGACGCTGGAATGCGTAGTCTGACCGCTGGTAATTATATTTCCTTGGGCGTTTGCCAGTCCGACGACAAAAAGGGCAATGAGAATTGCGATAGATTTCATATTCAATATGTTACTACCGAAAAGCGCGAACGAAGAAGCCCAAATTTCTTACTCTTTTGTAAACTTGATTGACAAAAGGTTTCCAATTGAGTCGGTTTTGCCGTTCGTATCCATCTTCACTTTCAGGGTGTGTTTCCCTTTGTTGAGGTTCACGAACCCAACGGAAACGCTCTGCCATTTGGTCCAGCCGCCCGTGTTTGGGACAGATACCTTATTGCCGATCTGTTTTCCGTCAAGCTCAAGGTGGAAATCCCCTCCGTCGCCTTCGCTCGCGACCCTTATTTCAGACCCGTATCGCCCGGTTGCAGAGATATCCAAATCGTACGCTAGCCACTCGCCAGCCTTAGTCCATCCAACGGAAAACTTGGTTCCGGTAACGCCAGATGCCCCAATATCGACGCCTTCCTTGAAGCGATATGCCCCGCCATTATTTTCGGGATCAACATCATGATAGGCGACGCCTGGACCGCCGAGGTTGAAGTCTGCAAAGGGCACAACTCCAGGAACCTTGAAAGGTCCGGGCCAGTTGTAAACGGGCCCGTTCGCCTTTCGTTTGGTTGCCCGCTCTCGGATGCCGACCTCGTCTATCTTTAGGTTCTCATCTTTGTAAGCACGGAAATAATCCACGACAAACTGCTGAGGGAAGGTTGTCTTTACATCAGGATATCCCGGCCAATCGCCGCCGACAGCAAGGTTGAGGATGATGAAAAATGGGTGGTCATACACCCAATCGTTGGTACCGATGTCGTTCGGTGTGACCGTCTGGAAAAGTTTGCCGTCCAAAAAGAATCTGAGCCTCTCAGGCTCCCATTCAAGTCCATATGTGTGAAACCCATCATTGAGTCTGGAAGGTGAAGTGGTCAACGAACTGACTCCGGCACTACCCGAGTACCCTGGACCATGGATAGTTCCGTGGGTCGTATTGGCTTCATGGCCGAGGAATTCCATGATATCGATTTCGCCGCATTTGGGCCAACCAACTTTTTGAGCGTTTGCTCCCAGCATCCAAAATGCCGGCCAAATACCTCTTCCGATGGGCATCTTTAACCGAGCTTCAAACTTCCCGTATCTTTGGGTGAAGCTCGTATTGGTTTTGAGCCTGGCGGACGAGTATTCCTTGGTGATCCCGTCCTTGCCCGTTGTCTTTTCTTTTCTTGCTTCGATAACAAGATGCCCCTTTCCATCCAGGAAAGCATTACTGGTTCCGTCCGTATAACTCTGGCTTTCGTGATTTCCGTAACCGCTACCGCCCAAATCTCGTGACCAAACTTTCGGATCTGGAGCAGATCCTCTTGGCCCCTCAAATTCCTGAGCGAAGGTGAGAGTCCATTTCGGTTGGTGGATTGCGGTGGCGAATAGAAGGTTGAGAAACATAGTTTAGAGCCTGATTTCCGAAACGTTTCGGAAGCACTGGATTTATCTTATCCCATCCGATGTTTGAACTTGCGAAACGTTTCGCAAAATGGGAATTATTGCCCGAAAATTACATTCCCCATTTTCGGTGAGGAGGTTCCAAATTGGATTTTGCCCCGGTGGTCAATTCGGAAGATGTTCCTTGATGTTTGACGATAATCCGTTGTCGGTCAATCATCAAGGAAACAAATTCATCAACCGAGATGTCTTCCTTGTCGGCTTGCGCTTTCAGGAAGGCAAAATCGTCTTGATTTAACTCGATCTTGTGCATTACATATGTGCAATGATTGCGTCGCCGAATTCGGAGCATTTCAGCTTCGTTGCGCCTTCCATCAAGCGATGGAAATCGTACGTCACTGTCTTTGCGCCAATCGCACCATCGATGCCTTTCAGGATCAGGTCAGCAACTTCGCCCCAGCCCATGTATCGGAACATCATTTCACCGCTCAGGATCACGGATGAGGGGTTGACGACATCGAGGTCAGCGTACTTAGGCGCAGTTCCGTGGGTCGCTTCGAAGATCGCGTGACCCGTGATGTAGTTCACATTTGCTCCAGGAGCGATGCCGATTCCGCCAACTTGCGCGGCCAGCGCGTCGCTCAGATAGTCGCCATTGAGGTTGAGGGTCGCAATAACGTCAAAATCCGTAGGACGGGTCAAGACTTGCTGAAGGGTGATATCGGCAATCGAGTCTTTGATAATGAGTCCTGCACCGCGCTTTCCTTCAGGAATCTGGCACCATGGTCCGCCATCAATTTCGACAGCACCAAAAAGGTCCTTCGCCATTTCATAGCCCCAGTCACGGAAGGCACCCTCGGTGAACTTCATGATGTTGCCCTTGTGGACAAGCGTAACGCTTTTCTTGTTCTCAGTAATCGCAAATTCGATTGCGCTGTAGATCAGGCGTTGAGATCCCTGCTTCGAAACGGGTTTAATTCCGATTCCAACAAGGACATCTTTGTCCGGTCCGTCGTGTACCGCGTTGCTCCACTCGGTCGTCTTTTCGGTAGTTCCAAACCTAATCTTGCCAAAGCTCTTAGGGAAGCTTTCCTTGATAAAGTCGAGTACTTTCGCCGCGTCAGCTGAACCGGCTGGGAACTCAATTCCTGCGTAAATGTCTTCGGTGTTCTCTCGGAAGATAACCATGTCCACATCTTGAGGGCGCCTGACTGGGCTTGGAACTCCATTAAACCAACGAACCGGGCGAATACATACGTAGAGGTCAAGGATTTGTCGAAGGGCAACATTGAGTGAAGTGATTCCACCGCCGACTGGAGTTGTAAGTGGCCCTTTGATGCCAATTAAATATTGATTAAAGTCAGCGAGGGTTTCATCCGGGAGCCAGCTTCCGGTTGCGTCGAATGATTTTTGACCAGCAAGGACTTCTTTCCAGGCGATCTTTTTCGTGCCGCCATAAGCCTTTTCGACAGCGGCATCGAATACGCGGACGCTGGATCGCCAGATGTCGGGACCGGTCCCGTCGCCTTCAATGAACGGGATAATTGGGTCGTTAGGAACATTGAGCCCCTCGGGGGTCATCGTAATCGCGGTTGCCATTGCAGTTGATTTTACCGAGTTCGGCACCACGAAGGATGGTTGGACAAAAATTGGGGTCTACGATGGAAAAAAGACTGCCGCAGATAGCAGATTGAAGGTGAAACAAGTTGAGGACGTAACGAGAAGAATTAGGTTGAGAAAATTGAACTGTGGGGCAATCAGCGTTAAGGCAGCGGATGGAATGTGAGCTAGCACGAAAACGACGCAGAGATCTGCTGATATGGCTCTTAGTAGCCATGCGTCGCCACGACGCTTTGTTCTTATAGGTTCCATCAGACTCTCGAACCTAGTTTGGCTTTTTCTTTTTTGCCTTCAAAGGCTCGAGCCAATGTCCAGTAAGCAAGGATTTCGCTGGATTGTATTCGGTGGCCATGTCTTTTGGAAATAGTGTTAGTTTTTGCCTATTGGCACTGATTCCATAAATAAATTCGTTATGACGGCCAATTGCCAAATCCGGTTTCCCGTTTTCAGTTCCTGGAAAAGCAAGACGGGTCACGGCATGGATTCCGTCATTACTCTCGACACAATCGTTCGTGTTGTCCCAACCAATAACGTATCCATCGTACTTGCCGGCAAAGGGTTTGGGATCAAAGCTTTTGTTCGCCCCATGGTTGGAAGTCTCGGCCAAAATAACAACAATTTCTGGATTATCAACGAGTTCAGTTGAGCTAGAAGCATACGGTGCATAGAATCCGTACGCAGACGGAATTGGTTCTCCACCTTTCGGGTTTGCCGAGTACGTAAGGTCTTCCTTTGACGCGGTTGGGCATACGAAATCTATTCGATCAGCTTTGAATGAGTAGATATCGCTGATCCAAGTGTAGGCAATACCATTTGCATCTTCGTCCGGCTCACCTCTTGAGTTTTCACTGAAAAGGGGAGGGTACCGCTCGTCGTGCTGTTCGGAATAAAGCATGAGGGCCACCATCGTGCCGTTTAGGTTCTTTTTGCAAGTCGATTGAAAGGCTTTTTCTCGCATCACGAAATAGAGAGGAATCATGGCGACGACGAGAACCGCAGTGATGAGGAGAATGAGTTTGACGTCTTTCCTCGTCAAGTATTGTCCTCCAGAAGGTGCGGTTGCACCTTCAGGAGCAGAGGGATCGAATGCGGTATTTTCGCTCATCAGTTATTTTTTTCCTTGTCGGTGGTCAAATTGAGGAAGCCATAATCTCCAAGCAACTTTTTGGCCGCCTTGTTGTCAAGCTCTTCAAAAGAGCCGTGGCCTTGAATCGTTGGGAGTCGTAGCATCTTAATATCGTCGGGCGGCACACCTCGGGCGAATATTGCTAGCCCGGCTACTTCTTGATTGGTGAAAGTGTCTGGACCCAATACCCGCACTCCTTGTTCAATTATTTCTGGGAGCCTGGTCCAATTCTTGACGACTTCACTTTTGAATGCCATCAGGAGTTGGCGTTGACGTTCGGTCCGTTTAAAGTCTCCGCCGGAATCTTTTCGGAATCGAACGTAACCCATCGCGTCGTAGCCATCCAGCTTTTTTACTCCCGGGACGAAATGCACATGGAGCATCCCGGCAGTATCGTCATAGTCCATTTTGTCCTTGATCGTGACTGTGATGCCGCCAACCACATCGACAAGCTTTTGGAAAGCAATGTAGTCAAGTACTATGCTTCGGTCAATGTTGACCCCGGTCAGGAATTCAACCGCTTCTTCCTGTTTCTGCTTAGCTTCCTCCGGTTTGGCAAGGTTATGGTAGGCGTTCAGTTTGTGGGCCGGCTGACCCGGTAATTGGGTCCTCGTGTCGCGAGGAATCGACACACCCGTGATCGTATGCTTGTCGAAGTCGAGGTGTGCGAGTAAGATCATGTCTGCTCGTCCGGCCTGTTTAAGAACTTTTAGGCCGCCTGGTGCGAGGTCCTCGTCGCAACCGAGAAGAAGAATATTGAGCGAGCTTTGCTTGAAGGTTTCCGCTGGCTTTACGTTAAAGAGCAGGCTCCGTATCACTTCCGATCCAAGCGGACTCCTCGATTCAAAGTTGCCAAGGTAGGTTCCGCCGATTGCAAACGCGGAAACCCAAATGCCATAAATGACGACTCCGAGCTTTCGCTTTACGGGGGAACTTTGTTGCCGCTCCCGTTCGCGAATCGGAATCCTGGGTTGTTCTATTGGCTGCATCCTTGACCTTGGTTATCCTGTTTGGTGGTTCAACGCGTCTTCCATGACGCAGGTTCCATAATATTATAGATCAGAGCTCAAAGCTGAAGGCCCAGGGCTCAGGATAAGAAATTATTGGATGTAGCGATTTATTCCTCTCGATGGGGGAAGCGAACTCTAAAGGTTGTTCCTTCTCCAACGATGGAGTCGATTTCGACCTTGCCACTGTGACTCGTCGCGAGTTCAAGGACAATCTTCGTGCCCCAGCCGCTTCCGCCGGCTTTTGACCATTGGCTCCGAGCGTTTCCTTTCAGGATTCGCTTGGCAGTTTCGCGAGTCATTCCCGGCCCAGTGTCGACAACCTCAAAGATGTGATCGGTATTCTCAGTTCGGTAGATTACGGTCACGGAGCCGAACGTTTCATCTTCCTCGGCCTGTTCGATTTTTTCGTCGGGAATGACTTCGTAAACTGCTTTGACCGAATTGCCCACCACGTTTTGGACGATCCGGAAGACGAAGAGATCATCGAAGTACGTTTCTGGACCATGCTCCTGTATGTCATAGAGAAGGGCAACATGTTTGGCCCGGCTTTCACTCTCTAGATAGGCCGCTCCTTTCTGAATTGTCTGCCCAATATTTCCTCGGACGAAGTTCGGCCGAAGTTCGCGTCCGGCGGACATGTCGGAGATTAGTCGAGAGTATCCAACGATTCGGTCTACTGACATTTTGAGGTCATCGACCATTGGGTCAAGTGAAGTCAGATTTTCTTGAGCTTTAGCTGGGAGTTCGTGGCTCTCTAAGCTGTCTTTTAGACACTCGATCGCCATTTCGGAGAAAGATAGGCTTGCATAAAGACTTGCGGCCAGGTTTCCCATGTCGTGGCTGACCTTACCCATTCCGAGCAAGGTAGACGCTCTTGCCGATTCTTCGCTAAGACGAAAGTTATGGAAGGCCATCGTGGCAACTGCAGCGATGGTATCGAGAACGGCGCCGTCAGTCTCAGTAAAGGGACCGTCCACTTTATTGAGGAGTTGTACGACACCGATCGGATCTTCTTGCTCCATCATGAGCGGGGTTGCAACCATGCTACGAACCACGATTCCAGTGGCTATTTCGAATGGATTGAGTTCACTTTCGGGCCGCTCGGGAATGTCACGCAGCATTGTTTTTTTCTGCTGAAAAGCCGCGCCAGCCATGCCGAAATCATCCGCGATGTCTTTCATTGGGAGCTTCGGTTCGACGTCTGGTGGCTCTACGTGTTGAAAGATGAGGCGACTAGTTGCGGGATCGTGGAGGTAAATGGTGCCGCCGGCAGCTCCAACGGCCTCTACGCAAATTTTGAGGACGCGCTTGAGTAAATTGTCAAATTCGCCATGACCTGATAGCGTGTGGGTGGCAAGCTGAACTGCACGGATAAGTCTTCCGTTTACATCAATCAAGTTGTCAGTTTACTCGACGTTCGAAGCATCAACCGAATCGGCCTGATATGTAGCCTTGGGTTTCTGGCTTTTGGGGAAAAAGGAAGATATTTGAAGTGGAATTCTCTTCAACGAGCTTACCGAGCATGAAGAAAGCAGTGCGGTCGCTGGCCCTTTGAGCTTGCTGCATGTTGTGGGTGACAATGACTATGGTGTACTCACGCTTGAGTTCGAAAATAAGGTCCTCGATTCGGGAGGTCGCAATTGGATCGAGGGCAGAACACGGTTCGTCCATAAGGATAATTTTTGGATCAACGGCAAGAGTCCGGGCGATACACAGTCGTTGCTGCTGACCGCCCGAGAGTTCTAAAGCGGAATTCTTCAACTTATCCTTCACTTCCTCAAACAAGGCCGCCTGCTTGAGGGACTTTTCTACAATCGAGTCGAGGTCGCTCTTGGCTTTAATGCCGTGAAGTTTTGGACCGTAAGTTATGTTGTCGTAAATCGACATCGGGAAAGGATTGGGTTTTTGGAAAACCATTCCGACATCCTTACGCAGGGCAACAGGGTCAACGTCTTTGCCATAAATGTTGATGCCATCAATAGTTATAGTGCCTTCGATCTTCGTGCCATCGATGAGGTCATTCATTCGATTTAGACAGCGAAGGAATGTTGACTTTCCGCATCCTGATGGACCGATAAACGCGGTCACCTTTTTCTCGGGAATTGTGATGCTCACTGACTTGAGTGCCTGGAATTTTCCGTAGTGGAAATTGATGTCCTGCGCTACGATTTTTGGCCTTACGACAATTTCTTCTGCAGTTTCGGACATGAGTTTTCTTTCGAGAAGGCCAAGCACGATATCAGTATCGTGGCCTATATATGTTAGCTTTTTGTTAAGACTTCTGTCACGGCGGTGTCAGGGGTTTAGTGCTCTTTGGCGCAGAAAATGATCCGCAAGTACAATGGCCGTCATTGCCTCAACAATCGGAACTGCTCGGGGAAGTACGCATGGGTCATGTCTTCCTCGGCCCGTTAAAGTGGTGTCTTCGTGGCTCGTATTTACGGTGTCTTGTGGCCGGAGAACGGTTGCGGTCGGCTTAAAAGCACAATTAAAAATGATGGGCATTCCGTTGCTAATGCCACCTTGGATTCCTCCAGAATTATTTGAACGAGTGTAAACAGATCGCTTCTCCTGTTGCTCATCCACTGAATAGAAGTGGTCATTAACTTCGAGTCCGGTTTGGTCCGTCAACGCAAAACCGCCTCCAAAGTCTATGCCCTTGCAGGCCGGAAGCGAAAGAATGGCTTTACCAATGTCGGCTTCGAGCTTGTCAAAGATTGGTTCGCCCCACCCGGCGGGGGCTCCTTTCCCTACGCAAGTTATGATTCCCCCGACCGAATTGCCTTCTTTGCGGATCTCTTCGATATGAGCGATCATTTGGTCTGCGATGGCTTGATCTGGGCAACGAATGATATTGCTCTCAACTTGACTCATGGTTACGGACAAGGGGTCAATTTCGGTTTTTATATGATGGACTTTTTGCACAAAAGCAAGGATTTCGACTCCGACGGTCGCCAAAAGTTTTTTGGCTATGGCCCCTGCAGCTACTCGGGCAACGGTTTCGCGCGCTGATGAACGTCCCCCACCTTGCCAGGCCCGAATACCGTATTTTTGGTCGTAGGCAAAGTCTGCATGGCTCGGACGATATTTTTGTTTCATTTCGTCGTAATCATTGCTCCGCTGGTCCTCGTTGAAAACCATAAGCGAGATTGGAGTTCCTAGCGTTAGTCCCTCATCGCTGACTCCGCTGAGGATTTTGATTATGTCGGATTCTTTTCTCTGGGTCACGATTTTGCTTTGCCCTGGACGTCGGCGATCAAGTTCAAGTTGAATCTCTTCGGATGAAATTGGGAGACGGGGAGGGCAACCATCAATGACAACTCCCAAACCTCCTCCGTGAGATTCTCCCCACGTTGTGATTCTGAACAGCTGACCGATGCTACTAGACATTGTTGCCGACAGTTTACAATATCAATTTGAGCATGATTCATCACTGACCAAAACCCCGCAGGACATTGCACGTCTTGTTATTTATAAACATGAAAAACATCGTCAAGATCAGTACGCTCGCCTTCATTGCCAGTGCCATCCTCGTCCCAACTGCTGCCCACGCCCAAGACTGGAGACGAGAAAAGACTGCTAACGAATGGAGAACGATTGCGACAATTAGCGGTGCTCTCGGTCTTCTCGGTCGGCTCAACCACGATGACACGTTGACGTTTGCTGGTGCCGCCGGTGCTTTGTACTCCGCCTATAGATATGACCAAGACATTCGGAGCATTGATCGGTACAACCGAACTCGGGCTGAATA
>JAYVXG010000050.1:0-2661 GCA_043785475.1 Armatimonadota bacterium | reverse complement strand
AATTTGGCATCATTTCTACAAGAGTAACCTTGCTACCCAAACCGTTAAAGACGTAGGAGAATTCGCAGCCAACCGCGCCGCCGCCCAGTACGATCATGCTATCTGGAACAAATGGAGCCGTAACTGCGTCGTCTGATGTCCAAACGTTTTCATCGCGTCCGCCTTCAAGGCCGGGAATAGGAAGGTGAATGACCGAAGACCCCATCGCAAGTATAAAGTTCTTGCCGCGGTACTTGGTTTCCTTTCCATCTTTGTCGGCGACGGAAACGGTGTTGGCGTCAACAAATTTTGCAAATCCCTCAACGTATGTAACGCCTCGCTTTTTGTAAAGCATGCCGATTCCACCGCGCTCCGTCAGGACGATCTTCTCTTTGCGCTTCATAAACGCTTCAAAATCCATCTCTGGTTCTGCTATCGCCTTCAAACCAAAGCTACTCGCCTTTTTCGCTTTTTGAAGCATTTCGACGCTGGCAATCATCGCTTTCGAGGGAACGCATCCGACATTGAGGCACGTGCCGCCGAGAAACCCTTTCTCAACACACATGACTTTTACTCCCATCTGAGCGGCTCGAATGGAGGCGTAATAGCCGCCGGGACCCGCTCCAATCACAATAATGTCTGCGTCGAATTGTTCGTTTGCCATGGTCTGAGTTTGCTCCTGCTCTACTGGAATGCCCGAAATTGCCTTGATAATAGAAGTTGCCGGCATCGGCGTTGCAATCGCCGGTCCGTTGGTCAGCTCGCTTGCTGAGTTTTGTGGTGAGTCGTGTTTTCGATCACTCATCGGGCACCGAGAGGAGGAAATCGAAGTTTACCAGGTTCAATGAACTCAAATTTCTGAAAAATTGTTCGAAATTATTAACCTGATATGCAGGTATATCAAGTTAAAATGGGTTCGCACCAGGTTCCAAACATGAAGTTGTGTTTCCGTCAATTAACCGCCTGCCTTTCCTTTTTGGGCATAGTGTGCCTCTCGTCGGCAGATACGACGCTGCGGCTCAGTGTGTGGGATGGCGACAAAGCCCTCGATACCATTCGGAAAATTTGCCACGCGTTCGAGAAAGAGAACAAGGGCGTCAAAGTGCGAATCGAAAATTACGATTACACACTGTATCACCAAAAAATGATCATCACGTATGCGGCGGGCGTCGCTCCTGACGTTGTAATGATGGATTCGACCCACTATCAGTTTTTGGCTTCAAGGGGTGCCTTGTTGCCCCTGAAGAAATTCTTCGCATCGTCTCCCGGATTCGACATCAAAGAATTCTATAAGCCAATTGTCGATTCCTACACTTACAAGGACGACGTGTACATCCTCCCGCGGGATATTGCTCCCATCGGATTGATCTACTACAACAAGAAAATGTTTAAAGAGGCCGGAATTCCTTTTCCGGATGGCTCATGGACCTGGGATTTCAAGGAACGTCCGGAGTTAAAGGAAAAGGACTTCCTTTGGGTCTGCAAGCAGTTTGTCAAGAAAGATGCGGACGGCAAGTACAAGAGCTGGGGATATGCGCCGGGCTGGCCGCAAATGCAGGCCGACACCTATGCGCTTCAATTGGGCGCACTGCCTTACGATAATTTTTCTGAGCCGACAAAGGTTCTCGCTGACGCTCCAAAGCGGATCAAAGCATTCCAATTTGCCACTGATTTCTCGAATAAATTGCACTTGGGCCCGTCCAACGCCGAGTCGGCCGGTGCCCTCATGATGACGACGCAGCAAATGTTCGTCCAGCAGAAAATTGCGATGTATCAAAACGGCATTTGGGAAGTGCCTCACATGCGCGACATGCTGAAGCTGAACAGCCCCGAATGGTTTGACTGGGATATTTGCCTCGCTCCGGGATACGCCGGAGAAGATGGCAAGCCGGTCCGAAAGTTTACAACCGGTGGCTCTGGGTATGCGATTATGTCGTCGACCAAGACTCCAGATATGGCCTGGAAGCTCACAAAGTATCTTAGCGGAGAGCCTGGGATGACGGCAATGGCAAAGGCAGGAATTGCCCAGCCAGCAATTCGCAAACTAGCTTTGACAAGTGGGCTCTGGCTACCTGGAAAGGACACGCCCCTTGAAGAGCAGTACCCCAAGAACAGAATCGCTACCGATCAAGCCGTAGAATTCGTCCTGTTTGACCCTTCGACCCAGTACGGAATTTCGGTCGGGGACCGGATGAACAAAGGGTTAGAAATTCTCTGGAACGGTCAGACAACCGCTGAAAAAATTCTCACGGAAAACCAAGCTTTAGCTCAAGACAGGCTCGACGTCCTCCGAAAACAAGAAAACTTGCCGTTGTTTAATTGGAAATTTGGCGGACTTTTTGCCTTAGCCTTCGTCGGTGGCCTTCTCCTATTTGTGTACAAACCGGAATTTGGAAAGAAATTCACCCGACTTGAAAAATCAGAAGGGCGATCCGGATACAAATTCTTGGCACCGTGGATTATCGGAACGGCGGTATTTGCCCTTGGCCCGATGATCTTGGCCCTGCTCATGGCATTTGCGGACTGGGACATCATCGCTCCCGCAAGATGGCGCGGACTCGGGAACTTCAAAGAAGCTTTTACCGGTGACCCAACCTTCTATAAATCCATGAAGGTCACCATTATTTACACGGTGTTCAGCGTCGGATTCGGAATTATTGGCTCGCTCGGACTGGCGTTGTT
>JAYVXG010000049.1:0-2662 GCA_043785475.1 Armatimonadota bacterium | reverse complement strand
CGGCCAAGCGGGTGGACCAAAAGCACGCGGGCCTGCCGGTTGTCGCTGTTCTCCCAACCGTCCAAGACATGCTCGTCGAAGAGGGTATTCGTCACTTGGTCGAACTCAGCGTCGATGGGGGAGTACAGAATGGCGAGCAAGCCCTCAAGCTCTTCTTGCTTGGAGCGGACAAAGTCGGCTTTGGCACCAGCCTCCTGGTCGCAATCGGCTGTTCAATGCTACGAAAATGCAACCTCAGTGGCCCGGATCCGTCCGACCCGAGCGGCAAAAGGCGACTCGGTTGTACCCCTGGAATCGCCACTCAAGACCCGGAATTCATTTCTCGCTTCACCGGAAAAGGAATCCATATCGCCCGATTCTTACGGTTCATCGCCGAAGACGTCCGTACTCGCATGGCCGAGGCTGGAATTCGGAGTCTCGACGAGGCAATTGGACAACGAAACCTGCTCGACATTAAGCCCAACCGAACCGGCAAGGCCGCCAAACTCGACCTTGCCGGCCTCGTCAATGCGCCCGGTGACCACTGTTTTGACCGGGATTATACGGCCCAATCACGAACGAATATGCCGCCTATCGATGGTCAAGAAATCCACGCCGCCAAGTACGTTTCGAGTTGCAAGTCACTGGAACTCGAGCGATCGCTCACGAACGCCGACCGATGCGTGGGCGTGAGCGCAGCCGGAGTCATCGCAAGAACTTTTGGAGATCCCGGTCTTCCAATATCCACGCTCACCTTCATCAATCGAGGTAGCGCCGGACATTTCTACGGTGCGTACGCAGTCAAGGGCCTTGAATTCCATATGAGAGGAAATATCGCCGACTCCGGGTTCTCTGCCGCGTACGGTGGCCTCCTCGCAATCTCACCCCCGCATGAAAGAACATTCTTGGCGTTAGTCGGAAACTGCTTTGCATACGGAGCGCGTGGCGGAAAGGCCTTCATTGCCGGCAAAGCCGGAAACCGTTTCGGAATCTGTCTGCGCAAAAACCACGAAGGGGGCGGACCGCTGCTCGTGGTTGAGGGAGTCGGCGCGAACGCCTTCCAATACATGACCGGCGGAGTCGGCGTCATCCTCGGTCCCTATGGACCCAACCTCGGCTCGGGCATGAGCGGGGGCAAGGTCTTCATTCTCGACCCCACCACGAGAAACATCAACGACAAATATGCAGTTGCGAACAACCTCACAGAGTCGGAAGAAGCGGAGCTAAAAGAAATTCTCGAGCAGCACGTTCTCCACACCGAGAGCAACCTCGGAAAGTTCTTGTTATGTCCGTTCGACCCAACGAGGTTTAAGGTCGTCAAGACGAAGCTCCAACCGGATTGGCTGTCAGAGTGGGATGCGGAAATGGAAAAGGTGAGAACATAAAATTGCTTCCCAGTAAAGTTCGAGATTAGCGCCCTCGCCCATTTCTTTCTCCTAACTTCAAACGCCCTTGCATTCTCCAGTCAAAAGAGATAACCTAACTCTTGCAATGGTGCTGTCAAATATCGCTCTGGCTATGATTATGCAAACAAGTCACTTTGGGACCTTCGAAGGGAAACCCGTAACGCTCTATACGCTCAAAAACCGAAACGGCATGATGGCAAAGATCATGGACTACGGCGCAACCGTCGTTTCACTTAGTGCCCCAGACCGAAAAGGCAAATTCGAAGATGTGACCCTCGGATTCGACGACTTCGACCTGTATGCCACCAAGAGTCCGTACTTTGGCTGCATCGTCGGTCGAGTCGGAAACCGAATCGCAAAGGGCAAATTTAAGCTCGATGGCAAGGAATACTCCCTTGCGGTCAACAACGGCCCGAACAGCCTCCACGGCGGCATCAAAGGTTTCGACAAGCACATTTGGCATGTCACCTCCAAGCCAACGGCAAAAAATGCGTCGATTACGTTTAAGTATGTCAGCGCCAACATGGAAGAAGGCTATCCTGGCGAGCTAACCGCCTTGGTCAAGTACACCCTCACCCCAGATAACGCCATCCGAATCGACTACCACGTCACTTCGAGGGCCCACACGATTGCCAACCTCACCAACCACACCTACTTCAATTTGGGCGGAAAATCGGCAGAAACTATCCTTGACCATAAAATACAGCTCATGTCAAGCGACATCACGCCGGTCGACGAGACGCTCATCCCAACCGGAAAACTGATGCCTGTAGCCAAGACGCCATTCGACTTCAAGAAGTTGACTCGAATTGGCGATAGCATCGATGCCGACAACGAGCAGATCAAATTTGGTGGCGGCTACGACCATAATTTCGTCGTCCAGGGCAAGATGGGAATGTTGCGCAAAGCCGCCGCGGTCCACGAGCCAAAGAGCGGGCGCTACATGGAAGTCTGGACCACCGAACCTGGCGTTCAGTTCTACAGCGGAAACTTCCTCGACGGAACCCTGACCGGCAAGGGTGGCAAGGTCTATCCCAAGCGCGGTGGATTCTGCCTCGAAACCCAACATTTCCCCGATACGGTTAACCAACCGAACTTCCCGAAAGCCGACATCCGTCCGGGTCACGCTTACACGTCCACCACGATCTATAAGTTCAAAGCGAAGTAACTACTGCGTTGGGAAACAGTTTTTCGATGGTAGCGCGATCTCCGATTGCGCTACCATCGGTCACCGCGGTTGCGGCACCGGCCGCGAGGCCCCACCGCAACGCCTCGTC
>JAYVXG010000048.1:0-2672 GCA_043785475.1 Armatimonadota bacterium | reverse complement strand
TCAATATCCTTTGCTGCAGCTTCTATTGCGTCCTGAGGATGCTTGCGGCGAAGCTTGTACTTTTCTGTAGCAACATCATCCCACAGTGCATGGAGGTTCTTGATCGAGCCGTTATATTGCAACGGAAAGCCATTCCCACCTGAGTCGTCGCTGTCGATGCAGTGCATCGGCTGGTGGATATCGCCCACAAAATGGACGAGCATCGCGAGGCACCAAGACTTTCCTTGACCTTCAAAAGCAGATGGTCGACCGCGAAGCCCGTTCGTCGCTTCGTTGATCGCGTAAATTACCGTATCGTTTTCTGTATGCTTAGGACTGAGGACGAGACTAGGCGAGTTTGCAAGCATGTAGTCGACGAAGTGCATGTTGCTCCAAGTTCTCTTCACGCTCAGCGAAGAGCCTTTAGGGTGATGTTTGTAATCATCAGCGAGGGTCGCGACCCCGGTCATCGTCGTGTAGCCGGTCGCGCCGTCCGGGGCGAAATCTTTTAGCAAATCGGTGACCCAGGCCCGGGTTTCCGGCTTCATCGTATCCCAGGCTATCTGAGCAACAATGCGGTGCCCGTTCAGATCCCACGCTTGCGACAGGCATGCGGCGGACGAAAACAGGAGTACTGCAACATTTCTAAGATTCATGCCAATTTAGACGGATCAGTCGCCTCAATGGCCCCATCGACCGTTTCGGCGACTGGTTTTGCCACGACAACGACCTTGAGTCCGTCGGGAAATTTGACCTGATCCCCAGGGCGAATCTTGCGTCCGCGACGGTTGTCCGGTTCGCCATTGATCTCAGGCGTGAATTCGGCGAGATATTGCTTAGCGAGGGCGCCGGAGGCGATGGTGTCGGTCAGTTTGAGCAACTGACCGAGGGTAATGTATTCGCTCCAAATCTCAACGGATCTCATTCGCTTATTATGGTCGGCTTTCGGCTATTTAATTCGGTCAAACGGAGAGAATCCGTTGATCCTCGTGACCACCGGGATGTAAATTCGGATGGACTTTGGCGGAATCTGAACGGTCATCATTCCAACCTTTTGGGTCATTTTTTCGCCCGTTATCAGGTCCTCAATGTTTTGCCAACTCATCAGATTTCCAATACGGTGTGCAAAGGTCTCGGTGACCTTCTTGTCGGTTGGGTTTACCACGACGATGACGTTTTCGCGAAGCTTGCCAGTCGTCCTTGTGAAGGCGATGAGTTTGTCGGTTTGAAGTGCCTGGAAATCGCCGTATCGAAGCGAAGGATGGGTCTTTCGAAACGCGATTAGCTTTTTCGCCCAGCTTAGAGTTTCGTTTTCGGGAGTGTTGAGGTCCCACCGCATTGGAGCGCGGTTGGCGGGGTCGCCCGCACCGGTCATTCCGAGTTCGGTCCCGTAGTAGATGTTGGGACAACCAGGAAGCGAAAAGAGCAACGCGAGGGCCAGTTTGCGATCTGCCATTTCGGGAAGCGCGGTCGCAAGGCGAGTCATATCGTGGTTGTCAGCAATCAGCCAAGACTTGAGCACGTGGTCGATCCCCGCGTCCTGCACATAGTCATTTAGCATCGCGCCAACTCTGCCCCCGCTGATATTTCCTTTGAGGGCCTCGTTACACAGTTCGGGCGCGAACAGATTATATTGACCATCAACATTAGGGAACCACCCGGCGGGATAGCCGAGCATTTCGCCCACCACAAGACTTCCCTTCTTCGCTTTGTGCGCGTGCTTCGTGAGCTGACCCAGATATTCCGGGCCAATTTCATACGCAACATCGAGCCTCCAACCGTCGATTCCAAGTTTGAGGAAGTGCTGAACGACCGAGTCCGACCCAGTCCAAAGATACTTGCGCAGGCCCGCGTCTTCGAGATGATTGACCGGCATATTTGTGCCGCCCAGCCACCCTTTGTAGCCGGCTTTGTACTTCTTATCGACGAAGAACCATTTTCGATACGGACTATTTTCCGAGGCAAGCGCCGATGCCAAGTACGGCGTGTGGCGGCCCATGTGGTTAAAAACTCCGTCGAGTACGACCTTCATTCCGCCCTTATGCGATTTGGCGATAAGGTCCGACAGGTTCTTCATCGTTCCAAACGACGGATCGATCTTCATGTAATCGGAGGCGTCATATTTATGGTTGGTAAACGCCTCGTGGATCGGATTCAGATACACAACATCCGCACCGAGATCCCGGATATAGCCCAGTTTAGATTCAACACCGGGCAGGTCTCCGCCCCAAAAATCCAGTTCGTGCGTCCAAACTCCGGCCTTAGGGTCAAACTTGCCGCCTTTCGGAAGCTCGTCCCAGGTCTTAAATTTTCGAGGAGCCGGAAAAAATTTGGCCTTGGCCTTTGGGTCTGAGGGAGGTACGAAGCGGTCAACAAAGACTTGATAGATGACGGCACCGTTTCGCCAATCTTTGGCGCGGCTTTCGATACTGGACATGGAGATACTCAGGGCAACGATCGGAACGATCATTGATTTGACCTTACCTAGAAGTAGATTGTAGAATCGACGTTTTCGCCGTGAATCTAGATTCTCGGATTAAGGCGCCTTTTGGGGTTCGATGAGTCCGGTAATTTTGACCAAGTTCTTGCCGTCTTTTCCGGTGGAGACTGTAATCATGACCTGAGCACCAGACTTTGTTGCTCCAATCGGCATCGTCTTTGTCTTAATATCCATTCCCTCACCTTTATAGAAT
>JAYVXG010000047.1:0-2679 GCA_043785475.1 Armatimonadota bacterium | reverse complement strand
AATTTTTTTCGACACGAGGCTTACAACCGGTCACCAAAATGGCTATAAGTAGAGCCGCCTGCCAAAACCGAATCTTTGGGGCGAAAAACATAGATGTTAGGACGTGGGCAAAAGGGACAATGTCGCGATTTCTCATGGATCCACGTGAAGCAAATAGTTCTCGCTCGTGCCCGCTTCCGTATTCAAAACATTCCTGACGTAGATGTTCCCCTTGGCCGTGACCATTGTCACAAAAGAAATTTGTCCGAGCTTTGGCCATGCCGGGCATTCGTTGAGAACTGCTACTGAATTCCCTCTCCAAACAACTTGGAGCATATTTTCACGCTTTTCATCGGTGATGAATCCAAGGATGAGACCGTTATCAAATATCTTTTGGACAAATGAAAATATTCGATCAGAAGGAATTGGCAACTCCTTCCATTCAGTTCCTTCTTTGACAAAAGTCCGGACGGGCGGAACTCCCCCTATACGACCAAAAGTGGCGACCAAAATTGAGCCGTTCGAGGTGACTCGCTCCACAGAACCGTACCCGGGAGGAAAGTCAATTTTGTCAATTCGACTTCCTGAAATCTTGAGCAATTGGTCATGCTCCGAGCTTTTTGGATCGAGTGATTCGCGGACCCAGAAGGCCCCATCCTTGTCGATATCCAAGAGCGACAGTGGGAAATGGGAAGAGTAGTAAATCTTATCGTGATGCCCGTCTTTTGTACCGCAGAGCTGCGACGTGAGGATCCTTTTCTTTGCCTCGGCATTCACGTAGATGTATGACCCGTCGTCCGTTAGGCGCCGAAAAAATCGTAAGTCATTGTAAGCCCAGGCGGTATATCCCCAGGCACTTCGGCCGGATTGGATCTGCAGCCATTGGTCAATTTTTTTTATGATATTGCCGTTTGGAGTCAGTGTCCATCGCGAATAGGGCGAAACTTTTTCCGAAAGCACTGACTTACCATTGAACTCGTGGACAAATTGTTTGTAATTGGCCCCGGGAGGGGACGTCTGGAAAAGAAAATCCCCCCGATCATTCATGTCAACAAGCAGTTGGCTGCTCATATCAGAGCGAGTCAGTTTTGGTTCAAAGGTGCCGCTTGGTTTGGTAATGGGTCGAAATGATCTCCTCGCAGGAGGCTTCGGCAGGGACGAATCAATTCCAATGCTCTTTTCGCTAGGGTTTGAAATCGGGAAACTCGTGAATATTGCTACGCGAATGCAGGTTAGCATGGCAAGGGTTCCAACCACCGATAAAAGGAGGTTCTTGAGCTTTCCAGAATTGGTTCCGTCACCAATAACTTGCCTTCCCACGAGGATTGAGACGATTCGAGATAAGAAAAAGATACTGAACACCTCGACACTGGCTAAAATGCTAGGTATTCATGCGATTACTCGGCTGTCTAGTGGTGGTTTCTGCCGCAAATGCTTTTGGGCAATTTTCGCCAAGAGAAAACCAGATGATTAGTGATCTTCTGACAGTTGGCAATTACACCGTTGACGATCTTGGATTCGCCCGACAAAGTTTTACTCCGCGCTTTGGGCTGGAATTGTGCTCAAACGTACTTAAATCTCCGATTTCAGGAGCCGAGGCAGTGATGGCCCTCCATGCAAAGGCTGATTCTAGCACCCAAAAAATGCTCGGGACCATGCTAACAGAATGCTTTAAAGATCCCGTCCCGAAAGCAGCAGAGCTAGCCACTCAAGGAAGCTCAAAGAACCCTGGACATTTGCCGCCCGAGTTGGCCGAACCAGTTGGCGACCTTGTTTTTGCGATTTCCACTGCGAACGTACAAATAAGGGAGGCCACCCAGAAATTGACGCCGGATGAAAAAAGACTTCTCATCGAATCACTTCCGCAATGGGCGGCGATCGGGTCCGGAATCCAATTTGACTTTGTGACTCGACCAAAAGTAAGTCAAGAATCCCTTTACGGAACCATGGCCAAAGTTGACCTTGTTGCAATTCGTATGGCCGCCGTCAATCTTGATCGAGTCATACAGGATTCACTTCCAAAACTGAGGCTCGCTGCGGCAAGCGGCTGGAGCGGACGGATCGCTTTCTCGGAAAATGGTGTCAATGTCGAAATATCCGGGGTCGGTGACGACCTTCACGAGTCCAAGAATAGTAACCTTTGCATTGACCTCGGTGGCCGGAATCGATATTTGGGTCGGTATGGAGCTGGAATCGGATACGCCGGTGTTCTGATCGATTTTGGCACTGAGACCACAACCAATTTTGCCGATGCTTCGGCAGGAACAGGAATACTTGGTATTGGCATCGCCCTATTCGAAGGGTCACGACCGGACCTAAACGCGAAAAATATTGCCTTTGGCGCTGGACTAGGTGGTGTTGGGATTATAAAGGTGGACCAAGCATTTCGAATGGAATCACGGTCCATCGGACAAGGTTTTGGTATGTGCGGAATCGGACTTTTGATTGGAAGTAAGGGCTCTGACAGCCTGAAAATTGGATATCTCGGCCAGGGGGCCGGGATGATGGGTGGAGTTGGTTGGCTGTTCAATCCTGCTGGGAATGATCGCTATCGGGCGGGAGGATTGATCCCGGACGGCGTTTCACAAAAGGGCTATTTGAGCCGGGCACAAGGTTATAGCGGCATTTTGGCGGGCGGAATCGGTTTGTTGACCGATAACGCGGGAGACGATCTCTACGAAGCAGGATCCGAAGCTCAAG
>JAYVXG010000046.1:0-2690 GCA_043785475.1 Armatimonadota bacterium | reverse complement strand
AGAAGAAAAATCGGCGATGCCAAGTATTTTGCTCCAAGATCAAATTAAAGTGACGGTGATGGCTCTTTGCGGCGTAACTAACTACAAACATGTGGCTGAGTTGGCAGGAATCGTTCGAGCAAGCTTTCCGGAAACTGTGTCGGGAGCAAATCCAGTTGAAATTGAAGTTCAAGAAACGGGTGGCTTGTGCTTAAATATGAATAGTGGAATCGTAATTTTGGGAACCAGTGAAAACATGAGCCAGAAGGTTGAAAAGTTGAAGCAAGTGTTCCAGGAAAACCCCGACATTTTCACTGAAAATATCTCGATCAACATGATGAACCCAAGCAACCCACAAAAGACAAAAAGGAAAAAAGAAAGTGGTTAATCCGTTCGTCCGCATTCATAACGCAAAATGGGTCCTTCCGGTCAGCTCCCTTTCGGCAGTCTTAGGTTTTATGTTTGTTGTGTCCTGGCTAACCAAAGAAAACCAAAATTCAATTTATTCTTTAATGTCTCCCGGCGAAAAAGGCGGATATTCGGAAAGCGTTATTGATCTCATCAAGTATCAGGATCTCCAAAAAGAAGTCGACTCACTCCGAAAACGAGCAACCGGACTCGAAAAAGCGCTGGCCAAGAATAATGGGAGTTCTGGTGCGCTCAATGAGCAACTTCAAGACGCGAAAATGTTTGCCGGTCTCACCGAACTCGAAGGTCCCGGAATTAAAGTCACTCTTCGCGATAATCCAAAGTCAGGAGTGGTCGGAGTCGTCGACGACCTCATCCATGACGTTGACATTCTGGCGGTAACCAATGAATTGTTCGCCTCCGGTGCCGAGGCAATTTCGATTAACGGCCTAAGGTTGGTCGCAACCAGCAGCATTCGATGTGCTGGTCCTACCATTCTCGTGGATGGGCAGCTAATTGCGGTGCCGTTCGAAATTCTCGCCATCGGAAAACAAGACGTGCTTTACGGTGGGTTCACGACTCCGGGATCGATCATGAGCAATATCGCCAACTCGAATCCTGCGATGATTCAGGTCACCAAAGAAAACAAAATTCGGGTCCCAGCTTTCTTAGGTGTCACGTCCTTTAAAGCCGCCGAGGTACCAAAGGTTTCACCGAAATGATCCTCATCCCAATTCTCTTCTTTGCGCTCGGAGTTCTAATCGCTTCGGCGATGCATGTTCACGGATATGGCATCGGCGCCCGTTATATGGCGGTTGCGTGTTTAGCTGGGTTAGACACGGTGTTAGGGGGCATTCGATCCGGGTACGAAGGTAAATTTCAAAACGACGTTTTCATTACTGGCTTCATTGCCAACACCATCATTGCGTTTGCGATTGCAATGCTCGGGTACCGAATCGGGATTGACCTCTTTGTCGTTGTTGCTTTGATCATGGGTATGCGGATATTCAATAACCTCAGCCTCATCCGGCGGTACTTACTTCAAGGCTATGTCGATATGGTTTCCAAGCGAAAAAGGCAGCGTCAAGAAGATCTCGCCCAGAAAGAAAGTGCTCAAACCAGTGCTCTGACCACGGCGGAAGGTGTAGAGTAATCAACAAAATGGTTACCATTGTCGAAATTGGCTCAACAAAAGTTGTGGCCATCGCTGCTGAAATTGGTGAGGGACAGCATATCGAAATCCACGGTTTGGTGACTGCGGATTGCCAGGGGGTCAAGAAGGGCGCCATCGTCGACCTCGCCGCCGCCTCTCGATCTGTCGATATCGCGCTTCGGCATCTGGCCCAAGATATCGGAAAGCAAGAAATTACCGAAGTATCGTTGGTCATCTCCGGACCGCAATTGGAAGGATCATCTGTCCAAGGGTTTAAACCAATCATTCCTAAGAACCGCGCCATTACCAACCAAGATGTCATGGAGGTTGTGAACCATAGCAAGGCGGGAATCTTTCCTCCCGATCGCGTCCTTATCCAAACCATCCCGCGTGAATTCCGAGTCGATGAAATCCGAAGTGTCTCGAAACCCGTCGGGAAGAGCGGAGCAAAACTGGAAGTTATTAGCTACATGGTAACCGGCCTTTCAAACCATGTTAACAATTTTGAAGAAGCCGTCAAGATGACGGGAAGAGAAGTCGAACAATTCATTCTTGGGCCTTTGGCCTCGGGCCTTGGTGTTCTCGGTCAATCAGACTTGGACAAAGGAACCGCCGTCGTCGATATGGGTGCGACGAAAACTGATCTGTCGATTTTTGTCAACGGAGCAATGGCCTATTCGATCTGCATCCCCGTAGGTGGAAGCAATGTCACCAATGATCTCAGCCAACTCCTCAATTGTGATGCCGATGAAGCCGAGCGATTAAAAATTGGCTACGGGTGTGCCTTCTCCGAAGGAATTAGCGAAAAAGAAGCCATCGAAGTTCATCAACTTGGGCAGCCGACCGCGCGACCAATGCAAAGAAAAGTTCTGTGCGAAATAATTGAAAGCCGAATGAAAGAGGTCGCAAAACTCATTCGCCAAAATGTTGAAAAATCTGGATACGGTGGGGTCCTCGAAGGGGGCGTTATTTTGACCGGTGGCGCGACCCAGCTTCCCAAGTCAAAAGAACTTTTCGCCGCTGCAATGAACGGGATGCAGGTTCGAGTCATTGAACCGAATATCAAAAACGGAAAACAACAAATCGGTCTAGCTGCCGCAATAGGAGCCACCAGTTTTGTGCTGCAAACGTCAGAAGACCTGTCGCCAAT
>JAYVXG010000045.1:0-2694 GCA_043785475.1 Armatimonadota bacterium | reverse complement strand
TGGAAGCTTATGGAGACACAATGGCTGACGAAGAAATCTGGGCGCTCATCGTCCACATTCGCGAACTGCAGGATAACGCACTAAGAGCACAGACCGCGCCAAAATCCGTCAACGGAATCTACACAACCCAACGCTACAAATATCGGATTGAAACGGTCCTGAAGGAAGACCCGAGCCTAAAAACGCCTTGGTGTGTCGATTGGTTACCGGACGGGAAAATGCTGGTCAACTATCGTCCCGGCATCATGTGTGTCATTCAGAAAGGCAAGATTCTGGGTCGAGTTGAAGGGCTACCCGAATCCACGGAAATAGGTCAGGGCGGCCTCATGGAAGTCGCGGTTCACCCCAACTACAAGGACAATGGCTGGATTTACCTCTCCATTGCCGATCCTCTCAACGGCGACCGACACAAAGCGTTTACCAAATATGTGCGCGGCAAACTTAAATTCTCGGGCACAAAAATCCTTTGGACGAGCCAACAAACCATTTTTAGAATGTCGGACGATAACTACAATGGTTCTGGCCTCCATTACGGCGGAAAAATTGTCTTCGACCGCAAGGGCCACATATTTTTCTCAACCGGAGAACGGGGCAATGGCCCTCTCGCTCAGAGGCTCGATAAGCCAAACGGAAAAATTTGGCGGCTCAATGAGGACGGCTCCGTGCCGAAAGACAATCCCTTTGTAAATACTCCTGGCGCCCTACCCGGAATTTGGAGCTATGGGCACCGAAATCCTCAGGGCATCACAATGGACTCCACCGGCGAAATTTGGGACACAGAGCACGCACCACGCGGTGGCGACGAGCTCAACCACATCGTGAGAGGCACCAACTACGGCTGGCCACTGATTACATTTGGCATCAATTATAATGATTCTTCCCTATCCGTTCCCTGGCCGAGCGGTGACCAGAATTTCAAAATGCCAATTCTCCGATGGTTAAAGTCCTGTGCAACATCCGGGCTAAAACTCGGCAAAGGCACCGCCTTTCCACAGTGGAATGGCGATCTTATCGCCGGCGGATTGGCGGGTAAAAACGTTGACAGAATCCGCCTCAAAGGCGAAAACATTGTCGAAAAGGAAACCCTCTCTTGGGGACTTGGCCGCGTCCGAGACCTTGCCTTTGGCCCTGATGGCTACCTTTACATCACCCTCAATGAACCCGACCGCATCGTCCGAATGGTTCCGGTCAAGTAGGTTCCGCTGTGTTTGCCAGCCAATATGACTTGGCTGGTGACTTGCTGTTTAAACGTTGGCGACTGATCGAAATGGAAAACCTGGTAGGTCTTTTGGCTCGAAATACGTCGCACACCGTCTCCCCGATTCTTTTCGGAGTCTAAGTGCATACCGGGCATCAAACGATGTTTGGACCGCTAGGGTACAAAAATGGAGAATTGGTTCATTCACTTAGCTAGATTTGCCCCTCGGACATCGAAGTCCTCTCAGCTCATAAAGAAATCATATTAGTTCAATATCCACGGCAATCCGGTCAAGAAGGGACGACCCTTTTCTTTCGCCTTGCCAACAAAATTTTTGAGACAAAGGAGAATCAGATGACACAAAGAAAGAACGCAGAATTCGACCAGATTTACCGTGACTTATTCCCGAAAGTGGCGAACTTCGCAGGTCGCCTCTGTAGAAACAGGGATGAAGCCGAGGACATCACCCAGGAGGCATTCCTAAAGGCATATCGATCGTTTGATCACTGTGATGATGCTCGTCGGCCGGACAGTTGGATGATGAAGATCGTGTACAACACTTTTCTTGATCGAAAACGAACAAAAAGTCGGAGAATTCAGGAAGTCTGTGAAACGGCCTTTGGCATCGATGCATCGATGGATGATCTAGCCGACACTCGCAATACGCCCGAAGAAATAGTCCTCGGAGAATCTATTTCGCCCGAACTTCTTTCGGCACTGTGCACACTGGATGAAGATTCTCAAGAATTGATCCGGCAGATCTTTATCGAGCGACGAGACCAGCATGAATTGAGCATGGAGTACGGCATTCGAGTCGGCACCCTCCGAACTCGAATTCACCGAATAACCTTGAAGCTTCGCCATGAACTTTTACAAAATAAACGGTCGCGAAGAACTACGATGAAAGCACTGCCTATTTAGTATTGCAACCCACTCAAAGACAAAAAATCGTCCCTGTGCAACTGCACGGGGTTTTTCATTTGGCTTTGAACGTACAAGTGGGCGTGCCAGGGGAGCAAATGGCAACGATGATAAAAGGGGACTCGTTTAATATCCAGCCCAGTGCTTGTCGATGGCGTTGTTCTCTTGCTAATCGAACTCACACTGGCTTCTAGAGGCTACGCTTTTACGCGGACTTCGACCGGGACGGACGTGACGCTTACGAAAAGCTTTTGGAGAGTTTGTTTAGCCGAGCTCATGGCTTTGTCTTTTAAGCCTCGAGCGTTCGCAGCGACTTGGAATCGTTCGGCGGCTACGTCTTGGGCTTTGAGCGCGATCGAGCGATCATCCCAGAATGCACCTCTCTGCGAGTTGATTAGTTTGAGACGCACGTTGCTTTGTTCAAGTTGGGCCGGAGGAATGGTGACAATAATGCCAGTTGCGGAACGGCTAATGGCTGCCTTACTGAGATCGATTCCCGCGCCAACGGTTCCGTGAGCGGCGACCCATACATGGTTCAGGGTTGTCTTCTCAACCACTTGATCGACACCTGGGAT
>JAYVXG010000044.1:0-8884 GCA_043785475.1 Armatimonadota bacterium | reverse complement strand
CACCCCCGCAATGTGGGAAAGAAAGTTCGCGAACGAACATAATGAACAGGAGGCAATCCTCACATACTAATGGATCGTCAAACGGGGACTAGCCATGTTCACTGCCGGGACCAAACGCCGAAACTAAAACATGATCAGATGTGTGATTGAGCGAAGTCCAACCAACCTTCGTATAGTTCTGCAACACCAAAGCAAGGGCAGAATTATTGACTCCCTGAAGCTCCAAGGCCGCAAAAATTGACTTCCCGTTAATCGCATCTTGCACCCCAGAGACGGTTGCCGTCTTTCCAATCGCATCAAAAATCGCTGAATGACCCATTTTGAATCTTTGGCTTGTTCGTTCATGAATGCACGAAAGTTTGCGGGAATTTCCTCAAAGACGAAGGACTCACTTTCGATCGCAAGAGTTTCGACCAGATCAGCCTCCCGGAGCCAATTCATGACCTCCTTCCATGCTGGACCGGCCATCCTAGTCGGTTCCCCTCGCCTTACACCTCAACTTGTGCATGTCGACCGAATTAAATTCAGGCTTAGGCTTTCTCGCTGCTCGGTCGGGCAGGGTTGGGAACGGTTTCGACGGCATCGTCTGGTACCAATAAGCGACGCTCGAAAGGTCGAGGTTGAGACAGTTAGCGTGTCCGTGTTCGATGCTCGCCCGCAGGCTCTTTTTAAATCGAATAGGGTCTTCGAAATGGAACCGGTACACGTGGGTTCGCCCCAGCCACCCATATCGTGGCGAATCATTCCCCTTGCCAGGCGCGCGAGCGGTGCCGAAGTAGGGGTGCATGTAAACTTCGTCCGGGCACCAGCTTTGGTTAAAGTAGTCCTCCGTGCCGGTTCCGTGAGCGCTACCCGGCCACGGTTCACCGTCGACCATGAACATGTCATCGCCCTCGCCGTACCAAATCGGGGTGTCGCTTTGGACGTAGTAATTGACTCCAACGAAGTGGCCGCGACCGGTTGGTTCGCAGAACACATAGTTGTTGGTGTCCGACGGGTTGTTCTGAAACTTACCAAACGTCTCCCACTCATTTTCCTTACCCGTGCCGTCTTCAGGAGTCGTGATTTCTTGGTTGTACCAAGCGTGGAAGCAGGCGGTGTCTTCGGGCAGCGACGGATGGTTTTCGTAGTCGATGTAGTAGTAAAAGTGCTTCACGTCGACATCGGAATCGTTTTCCAGCGTAATCCGGGCATTCTTGTGAAACGGCATCGGGAAGTAGCTGACGAGCGATCGTCCCTCGACTGGCGTCGCGGCGAGAGGGAGCGTTTGATAGACGTAACGCGTTCCCCACCCTTGGCCGAAGAAGTCTCCGATCGGAGCTTCGACGCTGGGGTGTTCTTGGTCGTCCCAATACAT
This sequence comes from Armatimonadota bacterium, assembly GCA_043785475.1. Lineage (GTDB taxonomy): Bacteria > Armatimonadota > Fimbriimonadia > Fimbriimonadales > Fimbriimonadaceae > Fimbriimonas. Next base: position 7,527 of record JAYVXG010000044.1, on the reverse strand, counting down.
GCGAAGGATGAGGTTACGGCGGCTGTCGGGGTCGTCGTGGTGGAAGGTGCACCAGATGTGGGTGACGATGCCAGGGTGGTCCATCGCCGCGAGGGTGATGGTAGTTCCGGCGGGAATTGGAATGTTGTCGCCGTTGCCGCCAGTGCGGTCATAACTAGAAATTCGGTGCGTCGTAGCATCGACGAGCTTGGCGATATTCGCCAGAGGACCTTGACTCATTTCGGCGATAGCTTACTTAAATTGGTATCTATAGACACCAAAGTTTTTAGACTCCTCGATCGTTTCCAAACCTCGTCGGTCTGCGGGAAGATCGGATCTACGTGAGATGAAGACCAAACCTCGATCGATGAACAATCCCTCGCCCTGAGCCGATGCCTCCGCGTATGGTTCGTGACTGAACAGCTTGTCTCTTGTGTCAGCCAGAATTACGCTCCTTCTGCTTGCCTTGAGATCAGGAACAAATCGATATCCCGTGACTTTATAAATCGCTTCAACTTCTGGATGCTTTTGCAGCAGGCTTCCGATTTCCTTGTCGTCTTCGCTCTTCCCCGGCGAATTAGTCCCTGGATCGACGAGTCGATAAACGCCATAGTTCTCGGTCTCTTCGATGACTGCATAAAGCCAAACGGTCTTGAGACTCTCTAATCGCGACTTCCGGGTGAAAAAGACTCGCGCCCGCCCGTACGAGATTCCGTCTTTGCTAGGCTGATCTGGGAGTATCGTGCCGCCGAAGAAGTTCTCCATGTCTCGCAAGTCCTTCTCCTCGTCAGTCTCAATCACCGTATGATTCAGATACATGATCAGCGACGGTAAGTCCGTCTCCTGCAATTTCGTAGTCCCCGTGTTGAGTTCCTTCTCTCGCCGCCCCAGTTGGAATAGGGCCTCAATCTCCGGATGCTTCCGCACCAACGCCTGAGCCTCCCGCTGACCCGAAACCACGTACCAAATCCGAATCAACGGATCAATGACCCCGAGCAGGAGAAAAATCGATATACACGCCACCCCCACCCCGGTCCAGTTTAATCGCGGCTTGGCCGACATTCGCTTGGCTGCAAGCATCGCCAGTGGAGCGATCATTGGCAGGATGTAATGTGGCAATTTAGCGCTGCTGATTGTGAAGAACGTAAAGATGGCAACGGCCCAAATGAATAGAAAGCTTGAAAACGGATCATCCAAATTTTCTTTGGTAAGAGCCCGCCATTCCACCCATCCCCATGGGCACACGGCAATAAGGACAAATGGAATGTAAAAAGGCAAACCTGCCAATCCGAGCGAATGGGCTTTATCGCCACCGAGAAAACGCCCAACGTTTTGCTCGATGAGGAACTTCTGCACGAAGACTTGTCCGTTTGCCAGATAGCATGGCACGTACCAAGTTGCGATCGTGGCGAACAGGACTGCGGTTCCCACAAGCCAGTAACCTTTTATTTGCTCGCGTTGCGAAGGATTTCGCCATAGAAAGACGCCCGCAACCAACACAAACAAAATGACGGCCACCGGACCCTTTGCCAACACCCCTAATCCAAGGCAAAATGCCGTCAAAATTCGCCATCGCCGGTCCCCCACCAGAGACTCGTAAAAGCTCAAAAATGCAGTGGTAAGCGCCAAATTCAGAGGGGCGTCTGTCATCATCAGCCGACCAAGTGCCAGCACCAAAATGCTTGATCCCAAGCAGAAGATTGTCAGAGACTGGGCTGTTGCTCCGTATCGCCGCTTCATAAAGAAACCGCAAACCGCGAATAAGGCAATCGTGCACAAAACCGACGGTAACCGTGGGCCAAAATCGGGGCCAAGCAGCATCATGCACGGCTTTGCGAGCCAGTAAAGTAAGATTGGCTTCTCGAACCAAGGATGACCGTTGAAGAACGGAGTGATCCATTCGTGACGGCGATTCATCTCGGCGACGACCGCGCCGTAGAAGCCCTCGTCGACATCAAAAAGTCCAGTCATCCACCAACCGAAAAGGGGAAGGCAGGCAAAAAAATGGGCCAATCCCGGTGATAGCCCTCGATTCCTCATGGGTGACAGTCTACCGAGTGAAACAACTGCCCAAAAAAATGGAATGGTAGTCCCTCAAGCACGTGTGGCATCCTAAGGCTTCTCGGCACTTGCTATGAAACAATCCTTTTGCCTTCCTTGTTTTCGCCAGACGGATCAAAACCTAACCGACCTGTTTGCGCGAGCTGCGTCGATAGGATACAAAGCGGTCGAGCTCTGGTCTCCACCGGACCCAGCCAGCGGGCAAGAGTCGCTCGAAGAGATCCATTCGTTGGCAAGCGAGGCGGGTTTGGTAGTTTCATCGTTTACCGGTCATGATTCAATCGATCATGGGCTCAATGATCCAACTCAATGGGACCGCATCGAGCATGAACTTGCTGCATCGATTGACCGGGCCGAAAAGTTGCAAATTCCCGGGATCATTTGCTTTTCGGGCACCCGAAGACCCGGGCTTTCTGACGCGTACGGACTTGCTCAATTCATCAAAGGTGCAAGAAAGATTGTTAAACATGCGGAAGCGAAAGGCGTGAATTTGAACCTAGAAGTGCTCAATTCGCGAGTGGATCATCCGGGATACATGGCGGACACCGTCGATTGGGCAATCGCGGCGTGCGAAGGAGTTGGCTCGCCGAGGATGAAGCTCCTATTGGACGTTTACCATGTGCAGATCATGGAGGGCGACCTCATTCGGAACCTCAGGCGGGCCGCGCCATATTTGGGCCACGTCCATACGGCGGGAAACCCGGGTCGAAACGAGATGGACGACGACCAAGAAATCAACTATCGGGCGATTGGGCGGGAGCTTGCTCGCCTGGGATATGAAGGTTTCGTCGGGCACGAGCTGTTTGCCAAAGGCGACAAAATGGCGGCCCTCCAGTCATCGTATGAAGCAATGATTTAGCCATCGAGTGGGTCCCTCCCTTCTGGATTGGAAAAAGTGAATTTATGTGCCTCGAATGTCGCCGAAAAGGTCGATTTGAAGGCGGGGCGCTAATCGCCAGTTTCGCTTAAGGGCGATGGGTACGAGTTTTTTCGCCGTCGCCCAGAGCGAAGCCTGATCGCGGCCCTCGGGCATGAGCAGGACACGGTCAGAAGGAATTGGACCGATCTGGGTGAGAAGGGAATCGATTTCGGTTATTTCCGCGGGGTCGCCGGTGACCACGAATTTGAGTTGGTACGGGTAGCTTTCGATCAATTGGCGAAGGACGTGAGGTTGGAGGCGGAGTTCTTCGTGTCTCCTTTCCCATTGCGGGTCGCCAACTGGGGTCGAGTGTCCGAGCTTTGGGCTGATCGACATCAAGTCGCATTCCAATTCCCGATAGATCGTCCCCGCCGTCTCAATCGTGATTTCCTTTCCTAACTTCCGCAACCGAGCGGCTAACTCAACAATTGGATCATAGAGCATCGGCTCTCCGCCCGTTAACACCACGTGATCAAGGTTCCCAGCGACCACTTCTTCGATGATCTTTTCGATGTTTTTCATCGGACCTTCGGGTGTCCAAGAAGCATATGGAGTGTCGCACCAAACGCATCGCAGATTGCATCCGCTGACACGAATGAAAGTGGAGGGGATACCGGCCCAGATTCCTTCGCCTTGGATTGAGTGAAAGATTTCGGCGATGCGGAGTTTCATGGGATCAGAGAGAATTAGGAATCAGAAGTGGGTGGTTAACATTATTATGGAAGAGTTGCCTATCGGCGGGGTCGCTCGCCGAACAATCAAGATCATGGTCCTAGAGAGCGACCGTGGAAGGGACAGTTTCGGTTTGCTGACCCAGCCCTACGCGCCCTTTGCCGGTGAACCGTCAAAACCCGCTATGGCTGGGCTGACATATTGCCGCCCCTTCAGGGCTGTGCTGGCCTCCATCTCGGTGCCGGATCACATAGGAGTTGGGTTCTAACTTTCCATATTGATTTCGGCAGCATGCTTGACTTGGGAATATGGAAATCGGGGTACAAAATTTAAGGCCCGAAGGGTCGTTAGTATGTCAGCCCAGCCCGCAGGGGTGGGTAAAGATTGCAAAAATCCAAGAGGGCTGAAGGTCCGACATAATTTTCACTCGCCAAATTTCAAAACCAAAGGATCGATCAATCCCAGCGCTGCAAAGCCCTTTTCGCGCAGGATGCAAGAGTCGCAGTGCTGACACGGGCGACCATCGTCCGATGGGTCATAGCAGCTGCTGGTCGATTCGTATTTCACTCCTAACTCCAACCCAAGGGCGATGATTTGAGCTTTCGTGAGCGAGATCAGAGGAGTATGAATCGTCATGTGCTCGCCATTAACTCCCGTGCGGGTCGCCAAATTCGCCATATGCTCGAACGCAGAAATAAACTCAGGGCGGCAGTCGGGGTAACCCGAGTAGTCGAGGGCGTTGACTCCGATGAAGATGTCAGTCGCGCCAAGAACCTCCGCCCATGCGAGAGCGTATGAGAGAAAGACGGTATTGCGGGCAGGAACGTAAGTGATGGGAATGTCGGCATCCATAGTCGCTTCGTCACGGTCCTTCGGAACGTCGATGTCGGCGGTAAGGGCCGAACCACCAAACTGCCGCAGATCGACGATGACGATAATGTGCTTGGCAACGCCTTGCAAAGCCGCTTGCTCGGCCGCATGCGAAAGCTCGACGCGGTGTCGTTGACCATAATCGAACGACATCGCGTGGCATTCAAAGCCGGAGCGTTTTGCGTCGGCGAGAACGGTGGCAGAATCGAGTCCGCCGGAGAGTAGTACAACTGCCTTCTGTTTCAATCCTCTCAGAGGATAGACCAAACGTCATAATGAATGTATGGCGATCCAGGATCCGGTTAAGTGGTTTCGGCGGCAATCCGCGCCGGTCACCGTGAGTCTTTGTGGTTTGGTCATTTTAGGTTGGATTGCAACCTGGGCAAATCCATTGGTCATGATCGAGAATTTTGCTTTTCCAGGATTGCTATTCCCGAAGTTTTGGACCCTTTTTACCTATCCGTTCTTCGGATTTACTTCGCCGTTTTTCCTGTTGCTCCAAGTGATGTGGCTGTACTGGGTGGGGAGCATGTTAGAGCGAGACCATGGAACTCGGCGATTTGTTTATTTGTGGCTAACAATCTCTGTTCTGGGTGTGATCGGCTTGAGTCTGAATGGTTCTTCAACTTCAGGAATGGTTATCCCGGACGCAATTATGGTGGCGATCTGGGCGACACGATATCCCAACATGATCATTCGATTGTTCATGTGTATTCCCGTCGCAGCAAAGTGGCTAGGAATAATTGTGGTTGCTAGTGTGTTTTTTAACTATGCAACTGGCCCAGGACAAATTTTGAGCGGTTTCGCCGCCATTTCGGGATGCATCGTCGGCTTACTGTATGCCCGAAACATGATTCCGAAGGTCCCATATGGATTGAAAAATGGCGCTGGAAAGCCAAAGCCAACCCGGGTCGAGAAAGCCAAAGACCAGGAATATTTCAGCGATGTGCGCCGTAGAGAGAAAGAAAGGGCAGAAAAGGAGCGACTGAGAAAGATGTTTGAGGATAGTCTGGAGGAAAATAAATGAATGGCGATGGAATGATGGATAAAGGACCAGCGGTCAATGGTCGAAAGTTTTTGATCGCCGTCATCGGAGGACTCGTTCTCTTTACGCTCATTTCCATGTTCGCAACCTTCGGAATTGGAAACTACTTTGGGCACGTGCTCAACAAGAAAGCAATGGATAACGAACGCCAGATCGACACCCAACTGATGCGGAACAAGGAAGCCAACCAGAAGCATTGATGTTTGAGGAAAAGACCCACGAATCTTGGCGACACAGATACGGCGGCGAAGCGCCCGGCATGCCTGCCGAATTAGCCCCGTTTCTCGCCCATCGTTCCGTTCGGCGCTATGCCGAAGAACCGATTTCAGAGGAGACCCTTTCTGGGTTAATCGCAGCGGCACAAAGCGCGGCAACAAGTAGCAACCTCCAAAGTTGGAGTGTCATTTCGATCGACGATCCTGACCGTCGGAAGGCTATCTCGGAGGCGTGTGATCATCAAAAGCAAGTCGTTACTGCTCCGGTTTTTCTCGTTTTCTTGGCTGATCTGAATCGGATCTATCAATACGCGGTGAAGGCGGGAGTTGAACCCGATGGCCTTGATACGGTCGAAATGATCACTGTCGCCGTGGTAGATGCTTCCCTCGCGGCGGAAAGATTGGTTTGCGCCGCCGAAGCTCTGGGCTACGGCATCTGTTACATTGGTGCCCTCCGCAACCACCCCGACAAAATTAAGAACCTTCTTAACCTTCCCGAAAAAACATTCGGGGTTTTTGGGCTGTGCATCGGTCGACCCGCCGAGAATGCGCCTGCGAGCATTAAGCCAAAATTGGCTCAGGATCAAATCTGGTTTCGCGATCAGTATCCGATCACGCTAGACAGCTCGGATTATGACGGTCGAATGGCGGAGTTTTTCGCCCAGCAAGGCATGTCTCACGAGGAGACTTGGACTGCCAAGTCGGGCAAGAGAGTGATGATTGCGGGGTTATCAGGACGAGAAACTTTGCTGGAGTTTCTTCAGGACCAGGGCTTGTTGAAGCGCTGAGGGCTCAAAGAAATTTATCCCGAAACTGGCGTTTCCCTGAGGATGTCATTCCGGTGTGACGACAATTTGACATGTGGGCGAGTAAAAACACATGAAATTCCCTCGATGTCAATGGATACTATGGACGTTTGTCCTAGCCGGAAATGCTTTCGCCGCAGATGAACGCCAAAAATCTGCCGACGCAAATCCGCAAAAAGGTTTGCAAAGGGTTCCCCTGACGACCTGGGTAAGTTGGGTCTCGAAGACCTTATGAACGTGAAGGTCGGTGGCGGAACGATGCCTCTTCGTGCTCTCAAAGATGTAACTGCAGCCGTGTATGTTTTGAGTTCTGATGACATCAAGAAATCTGGCGCAAACAACATCCCCGATATGTTACGGCTAGTGCCTGGAGTCTTTGTCGCTCAGGTTGATGCGAACAAATGGATGGTTTCAATTCGTGGTTTTTCGTCTCGATACGCGAACAAACTCCAGGTTCTTATCGATGGACGAAGCGTCTATTCTCCGTCATTCTCCGGAGTCCACTGGGATCAGATTGGACTTACGCCCGACGAAATTGAGCGTATCGAAGTCATTCGAGGATCGGATGGCTCCCTCTGGGGTTCCAACGCGGTAAATGGAATCATTAACATTGTTACAAAGAGTTCGGCCGACACCACCGGCGGATACTTGCAGGAGGGTATTGCCACCCATACCGCAGGCGATCACTATGCTCGGATAGGAGGGAAAGGAAAGACAGGCGACACATTCCGAATCACCGCAAGGTCAAGCCGTGTTGGCCAGTCTGAAACTGAAACTTATCCATCAAAAGATGCTTCCGAACAGAACTGGGTCAACTTTCGATCGGATCACAAACTTAACCACCGGGATTCGCTCACGGTGACGAGTTCGCTGTACTCCGGAAAGTTGGGTCAATCTACGGCCATGCCGACCCTGGCCGAACCCAACCGAGTCAATGATTCGCGGTATCCAGTTTCTGAC
>JAYVXG010000043.1:0-2705 GCA_043785475.1 Armatimonadota bacterium | reverse complement strand
CAATTCTTCTTTACGGAGTCCACGCGACTGGCGATGACCTGATCAAACTCCGAACCAGACTGATCAATGAAATAAGTCCTCAGATTGAAGCCGCCGGCGGCGTCGCAGCGGTCAATATTTCTGGCGGTCAAGACCGAGCAATCATTGTTGAAGTTGATCCTGAAAAGCTCAAATCGAGAAACATCTCGATTGCTGAACTTTCGACGAAAATCAGCCAAGAAAACATCAGCCTTCCTGCAGGAACCGCGACCCAAGGCAAGACCCAATATAGTCTGCGCAGCATCGGATACTTCAAATCCGTTGACGAATTGCGAAATATGCCAATTGGCAACTTCAACGGGAATTTGGTTACCCTCTCCGAAGTCGCGGATGTTCGAGATGCAAGCCAAGATGTGCTCTCGTACACTCGACTCGACGGCGAGCCAGCGGTTATGTTGAACGTCACCAAGCAGAGTGACGCGAACACGGTGGAGACATCGAACAAGGTGGAGAAAGTCCTTGCCGATGTTCAACAACGGGACCCAAGCTTGCGATTCTCGAAAGTCTACAATCAAGCTCGATTTATCTCCAATTCGGTGGAAGACCTGAAGAATACGGCGATCATCGGTGCGGTTCTCGCCGTCATTGTCATCACCTTCTTCCTTCGAAATCTAAAGAGCACATTCGTCGTGGCCCTGTCGATTCCGATTTCCATTGTTTCTACATTTACGCTCCTCTATTTTTGCGGTTACACGCTCAACACAATTTCACTCAGCGGCCTTGCTTTGGCATCCGGCCTCATCGTCGATGACGCCATCGTCGTGCTTGAAAATATCTATCGGCATATTGAGCGAGGCAAAGAAAATCGGATTGAAGCGGCAATTGCCGGAACCCAAGAGATTCTTTCTGCCGTTTTTGCGTCCACCTTTACGATCATGATCGTCTTCATCCCGTTGCTTTTGATCAAAGGGCAATCGGGGCAGATATTCACCCAATTTGCGATGGTCATCATCTTCTCGCTCGCGGTATCTTTGCTCGATGCCACCAGCATTGTTCCAATGCTGACCTCGCGGATCATCAGTGAAGAAGAGGTCCTTGAAGAATCTGATCCAGAAGGCCACCCTCATAAGCGGGTGACACCATTGATCAAGTTGATGGATTGGGCGGGAGTCGTCCTTCATCGACTTGATTCTTCGTATCGGAGGGGGCTGGGTTGGGCAATAAAGCGGCGGAACGCCGTCATGTTTATTGGTCTGCTGAGTGTCATTGGTGCTGGCTTGATATGGCCGATGGTGGGCAAAGAAAACTTTCCTCAAAGCGATAGTGGCAACGTCAATGTTCGAGTTCGGTTGCCAATCGGAACTCCGGTCACCGTCACGGACGCGACAGTCCGACAGATGGAAACAATTCTCAAGGCAGACCCAGATGTCGAGAGCTTCGTCACCGGTGCGGGTGCCAACGTCGGGTTAAGGGGTGGTGGAGGTGGTTCGCCAAACGAAGGTTCAGCGGCGGTCCAGTTAAAGCTGAAACGCAAACTTTCGACCGGGGAAGTTATCAAGCGGCTGCAGAAAAGCATGGCGATTCTCCCTGGCGTTCGGGCTCAGATTTCTCCGTTAGACGTGGTTCAGCAGGTGCTGGGAAATAACTCTGGATTTGGCATTGACGTCTATGGACAAGACCTTGAACAGTTGACAATTGCCGCAAAGATGGTTCAAAAGGCTATGAGCGATGTGCCTGGTCTCCAAAATGTGGACATCAATGTACAAGACACCAACCCAGAAATTCAGTGGAAGGTTGACCGTCAAAAAGCCGCCATGCTTGGTGTTTCATTCGCGGACGTTGCGTCGGTAATTTCGAGCAGCACAAGCGGAAAGCTCGCGACGTATTATCAGGAAAAGGGCTTTCAATATCCAATCTATGTTCAAGTTCCCCGAGCCATGCGCCAGTCCATTGAACAACTTGAAAACCTGCCAGTCACGACGAAGGCGGGAGCCACGATCTTACTTGGACAGGTGGCCCACGCGGAGAAGGGACTTGGACCAAACCAGATTGCCAGGCAGAACCGACAGCGAGTTATTGGCGTTGGCGGAAACATCCAAGATCGGTCGGTGAGTGAAGTTCAGGATGACGTGATGAAGGCATTGCAAACCGTTCAGATGCCGCCCGGCACCTACTACTCCTTGGGCGTCCAGCAACTGCAGAAAGATCGAGAATATTCCGGACTTGGCCTTGCCATTGTCCTGGCAATCGCCCTGATTTACATGATGCTCGCGGCTCAGTTCGAGTCGTTCATTTATCCACTCGTGGTTCTCTTTTCTGTTCCGCTGTGTGCTATCGGCTTTGTTTTGGCGTTGTTCCTGACGGATCGAGCGTTTGGATTGACTGCCTTCATCGGGTTGCTCATGTTAGTTGGAATCTCGGTAAAGAACGGCATCTTGTTGGTTACTTATACGAATCAGTTGCGCGAAAGTGGTATGGAGCGGAATGAGGCATTGCTGACCGCAGGTCCGACTCGACTGCGACCGATCCTGATGACTTCTCTCTGCGCGATTTTGGGTATGTCGCCGCTTGCATTGGGAATCGGTACTGGCTCAGAGTTGTATGTACCGCTGGCGACGGCGGTCATGGGCGGATTGGCGACCTCAACGGTTTTGACCTTGTACGTGATTCCGGCGGTTTATACGATTTTCGACGACATGAAGAATCGGTTCTATCATCCGGGGCCA
>JAYVXG010000042.1:0-8903 GCA_043785475.1 Armatimonadota bacterium | reverse complement strand
GGGTTCGAAATTAACCTTCCCTTGCGCCAATGATGCCGCCGGGTTGCGAATATTACGGAGAAAACAATTCACCTTATGAGCAACAAACGCGTTTGGCTGTTCCATGAGGGTAACGCCACCATGCGAGACCTTCTTGGCGGAAAGGGTGCCAACCTAGCCGAAATGACCAATATTGGTCTTCCTGTCCCTCCCGGATTTACGATTACGACCGAAGTCTGCACCCAATATAACGAGGGTGGAAAAACACTCCCCGCCGGGCTCCTCGGAGAAATCCAGACCGCTCTGGCCCACGTTGAGCAATCGCAAAGCAAGAAGTTTGGCGACCCGACAAACCCACTTTTGCTTTCGGTTCGATCCGGCGCAAAGTTTTCGATGCCGGGCATGATGGATACGGTTTTGAACCTTGGTTTGACCGACGAAATCGTCGAAGCCTTGGTCAAAGTAACCGACCCACGATTTGTTTACGACAGCTATCGACGTTTCATCATGATGCTGTCGGACGTTGCCTATTCCGACAAATTTAGCCACATGGCCAAGCACGATTTCGAGCATATTTTTGCCGAAGTGAAGAAAGAGCTGGGCGTTAAGGAAGACTTGGAAGTGAGCGCTGAGGGTCTTAAAGACCTTTGTGCTCGATACAAGAAGCACGTTTTGGCGAGCACGGGAAGCGAATTCCCTCAGAGCCCGACCGAGCAGATGACCGCCGCAATTGAGGCCGTTTTCCGATCTTGGAACAACGACAGGGCGATTGTCTATCGACGAAAGGAAAAAATTTCGGATGACATCGGAACCGCGGTTACGGTTCAAGCAATGGTCTTCGGTAACCTTGGTGACGATTGCGGAACGGGCGTTGCCTTTACGCGAAACGCGGCCACCGGCGAGAATGTTGTGTTTGGCGAGTACTTGATGAATGCGCAAGGTGAAGACGTCGTTGCTGGCGTTCGGACTCCGATGCCGATCCAAAAGCTCAAGGACCAAAATCCGGCGATCTACCAAGAATTTGACGATGTTTGTAAGAGGCTCGAAGCCCATTACAGGGACATGCAAGACATCGAATTTACGATTGAGCACGGCAAGCTATTTATTCTTCAATGCCGGTCCGGTAAACGAACGGGTCAAGCTGCAATCAAGATTGCGGTTGACAACGTCAACGAAGGCCTGATCACGAAGGAGCAAGCGATACTTCGTTTGGATCCTGAGCTTTTGAACCACTGTTTGCTTCCGGTTATTGCTCCGGGTACGAAATACGTCGCGATTGCAAAAGGTCTCCCTGCTGGTCCGGGCGCCGCAACCGGAATTGCGATTTTTGACTCTGAAAAGGCTGCTCAGCTTGGAAAGGGTGGACTTGGACAAAGCGTAGTCTTGGTTCGCGCCGAGACGTCTCCAGACGACCTCAAGGGCATGTTGGCAGCGCAAGGCGTTCTCACCGAAAAGGGGGGAATGACGAGCCATGCCGCATTGGTTGCTCGTGGCTTTGGAATCCCAACCGTTGCCGGTTGTTCCGACATCTCGGTCGACGGTCACGCGAAGCAGTTCACATATGCAGGCGGAGTTATTAATGAAGGCGATTTGATCTCACTTAATGGCACCCTTGGCGAAGTCATTAAGGGTGGAGTTCCGGTCGAGGAGCCGCAGATGACGGGTGAATTTGGAACTTATCTTGGATGGGCGGATGAATTCCGAACGATGGGTATTCGAACTAACGCCGACACTCCTGAAGACACCGAGCTTGCGATTAAGTTTGGCGCCGAGGGGATTGGACTCTGCCGAACCGAGCATATGTTCTTTGAAGGCGAGCGACGACCGGTTGTCCAGCGAATGATCCTCGCAGAGGATGATGCCGAAAGACAGCTAGCATTGGATGAGCTTCTTGAGTTCCAACGCGAGGACTTCGTTGGCATTTTTAAGGCTCTGAAGGGCTTGCCAGCGACGGTTCGATTAATCGATCCTCCGCTCCATGAATTCCTTCCTTCCTTGGAAGAGCTGATCGAAGACGTGACGACGAACCGAGTCAAGGGCGTCGCTGATCCGGAAAAGGAAGAGCTGCTCAAGACGGTCCGGTCGATGCACGAAATCAACCCAATGATGGGGCTCCGCGGTTGCCGACTCTCGATTGTTTTCCCGCAGATTGTGGAGATGCAGACGCGAGCGATTCTTGAAGGTGCGGCAAAGGTCATCAAGGCAGGCGGACAAGCCAAGCCCGAAATCATGATTCCGCTTGTCGGCCACGTCAACGAGCTCAAGTTCGTCCGCGACCGACTCGAAGCAACGGCTAAGAAGGTTGTTACGGAGCAAGGTATCGAGATTCCGTATGAGTTCGGAACGATGATCGAAGTACCACGTGGTGCTTTGACTGCTGATGAAATCGCAGCTGAGACGAGCTTCTTCAGCTTCGGAACCAACGACCTTACGCAGATGACATTCGGCTTCTCGCGTGATGACTCGGACCGATTCATGAAGCCGTACGTGGATAACAAGATTCTGCCGGGCGATCCATTTGAATCCATCGACCAAACCGGCGTTGGCGTTCTGATGGAGATCGCGGTCCAAAAGGGCCGATCGGTAAAGCCCAAGTTGAAACTTGGAATCTGCGGTGAGCACGGCGGTGAACCACGATCGATTGCGTTCTGTAACAAGATCGGCTTGGACTATGTCAGCTGTTCGCCTTTCCGAGTGCCAATCGCACGATTGGCGGCGGCTCAGGCAGCAATCATGGCCAAGAGTGGCGGCGCTGAAAGAGACAAGTAGGATCTCAGGGCGCAGAGCTCAGGGCTCAGAAATCTAAGAGAAAGGGATGGCGATTATAGCCATCCTTTTTTTGTTTCTATGATATTGTTGACTAATGGACCGTAGCAATCCAAAACTGAATACGAGAGTTACATTTGCGATTGCGCAAGATAAGCCAGTTGGTGTCGTCATAGCGGCTTACACTGCCCGCCTCAGCCAGGTATTCCATTGGGATCTGGAAACGGACACCTTTACGCCAGGTCAGTTTCTCAAGGCACGCGCATATGTGCTGTCAATTTCTCCTGACGGCAAATATTTCGGCTACTACGTACATGCGTTCCACAAGCGACAGCAGATTTATGCTTGCATTGCGAAGGTGGCGCACTTCTCGGCCCTTGGTTTCTTTCCGTATTTTCTGTGGGATATGCCAATCATCCATTTTCTGGACAACGGAGATATATTCGTAGTCAATAAGGAAATAACCTTTCCTTGGGCAAATCAATTCGAGTTGGCTGAGGAGCACATCACTCCTGGTTTCACCCATCGAATTATGCGAGATTGGAAGGATCGAACTCCAAAGCTCGCAGACCGAATCCTGGAAAGGTTGAAGACGCATATGTTACGTTGGCAAAGATGTCACGGAACTCATCGGGATCGGCGAATCTGGACAACAAACAACGAACTTCATGCAACTGACCGTGTAACTGGCAAACCAATCATCCTGAAGGAATTCCCAAAGGAACCATTCCAAGAAATCGAGCCACCAGATTGGGCGAAAAAGTGCTAGCTAGTGCATTGATTTCTTCTTGATGCGTTTGCGGTGAATCTTGATTCGAGCCTGACCAGCTTAGGGCAGACAATGAAAGATGAGATGGACATCTTTTCAATCATCGGATTGCTCATCCTAGCCTGGATGTTTTACACGATGTGCTCGACCCTCAAAAGAAGTAGATGAGCTCAAGACAAAGCCACCGAGGATGAGTATCTTCGGTGGCTTTGTGGCTTTGACTATTTAGTTAAAGTGAACGCCAGATTCGTTGATTGTCATTTGCGACGCATCAAAATTGAACGTGTTTCGAACCTGAGTCATCCCCATTTTGGTCAAGAACTCGGCGGAATCAGCTTGGTTTCGTTCCTGTCCAGCAGAGGCAAGGGCTTGCATGTACACGGATTCAGCGATCATGTAGTCGTATAGGTTCTGTTTCTTTGCAGCTGACATGGTGGCGACAGCCTTGGCGCAAAATGCCTTTCGGAACTGCGCCACCATGTTACCGAGGTACATGTCCTCGTACGGTTTGTTGGTTCCAAGTGCCACGTTTGTCATCGTGTAAAAAGCCAGACCGCCGGCCAGATCGTTAGTGTATCCCTTCGGACCTTCTTGCTCTTCCCAGACTCGAATACCTTGGTTGATGACGTCCTCGTAAGTAGCGATTTCACCATCATTTTTTGCCATCTTACGAGCAAAATGGTTTACATACGAGCGGGATCCGATTCGCGTAAATTTGAACACACCAGGATATTTGTAGTCCCCTCTTGCATTATTGCGCACTAAGCTTCCGAGCACGGACAGCTCAACTTTGTCGCTCGAACCCTGGGTATGACTACCGAAGCCGAGAGAGGACGACGTTATCGCCCCGAATATGACGATGGATGAAAGAGAAATTGAAAGTGGTTTCATTGGTGTTCCTAAGTCATAACGACTCTGGGCCGAATATGTTACATATACTCAGATTGATTCTTTGGTTTCTCCCGTCGAACAAAGTCAGCCCGAAACAATTGTTCCGGGCTGAAGGGATCGAAAGAATCCTTACTGGAAACTAACTCCAATATCGGCAATGACGATTCTTGAAGGCTGATAGTCGAAGGTATTTTGAATTTGGGAACTACCAATACTGGCGAGAAGCGACTCGTTCTGAGAAAAGTCTCGTTCCCTTCCCGCAGATGCCATAGCTTGCATGTAGGCCGATTGCGTGACCATGTACTCGTACATGTCTTGCTTCTTGGAGTTGGTCATCTTTGCGATCTTTGACGAGCTGAACGCCTTTCGGTTCTGAGCAACCATATTGTCGAAAAAGTTAAGACCGTAAGGTTGGTTGGTTGCGAGTGCCTCATTCACCATTGTGAAATAGGCAAATGCCGGAGCAAGGTCGTTGTCGAAGCCTCTGACTTTTTGTTCGTCTTCCCACACGGCGACTAGTCGAGTGAGAACGTCTTCGTAAACCGGAATCTCACTGTCGTTGTGAGCCATTTTGCGTGCGAAGGTGTTAATGTAGGCGTGATTGCCGTTTGAGTTAAAATGGGATGCCCCTGAATACTTGTTGTCTCCACTCGCATGGTTCTTTGTGAGGTTTCCGAGCAGGGAAAGGTCCATATTGCCGCTGGAACTTTGCGCCAAGGCTCCCGCTACGACAGCTGCCGTTACAATTGCGCTGACGACGAGTTTTGAAGTTGTTGATTTTGAGAATATTTTCATAGGTCCTCTTAGTGGGATACGACTCCATCGCAGACAAATTACAGAGTCCTAGGACTGATTTAAGAAAAAGTTTGCAACGAAAAGACGGACAGGAATTTACTGCCAGACTATTTACAATCGAATTGGGCGGCTATTGTCTGCCTATGTTCTAAGATTTCTGAGAGTCGACGCCCATCGGTCCAACGGGACTGAGAATGTCGTAAATGAGAGTTTCTTCGATGGCAATGACGCCGTGGAGGAAATTGGATGGCAAGTGCAGAACATGACCACCGGTAACTTCGACTTCCCTTCGCTCCTCGCCAAGAAACCATTTGATTCGCCCGGACACGATGATCGACATCTGTTCGCTTGGATGGCTATGGACTTTGACCTCGCAGCCTGGGTGAAGCAAGACTTTGGCTACGTACATGTGCTCGCCTGGAAAGCCGTTTCGGTCGAGTCCAGGGACGGGTTGGTCAAACGGAATTTCTGACCATTTTTTGACAATAGGGTCCATGATTCCAGTATAACCAAGCTGCCGGAGTGTGTGGGAAGCGAGGGAAGGGAAAGAAGCGTAAGAAGGGCAGGAATTGCTATGCAGTTTCGTCCTTGATTATAAAGGTTGATACCATCCGTGGCAACTCATCCAACTTACTTAACAAGTCCTTTCCATCGGTCAAATATTCCAAAGCGGAAGTATTTCGACCAGTGTTTCAAGCTCCCTGATTGATCCCAGCGTTATGTAAAAAAATCGCTCAAGTCAGGATTTGAGTTTCGGCCGTGACCATCAGCAATGTTAGTCGGCTAAGAAACACCAGTCCGAAGAATGTGAGAAGTCATGCCATATTGTTCGTGGCGTGGGAATGACTTCGTAAGTTTGTAAAGTTCGAGGCACAAGGTTCTGCTTGCCTTCCAAACCAGCAAATCTCTAAAGTTCGATCGTCTTAGGGCTGGTGAGATTTTACTAATTCCGCTTCCCGCGCTACTTGACTTCAAGGGGTTCATCGAATTTGAGGCGGATGACGCTACCCATGTTGTCGTTCTTTGAGTCGACGACAACGGCTCCTCTGGATTCACCACTCGGTAAGTCTATGCGGACCATATTTCCTTCCCGCTCAAAACCTTGAATCTTGACTCTGGCTCCGCTCGGTGAAAGGTCGATAACGGCGCCGTTTTTCCCAGCCACCACTATATCCATATCGACTTCCCTACGGTCGAATTGGTCGCGACGATTCTCAAGTTTGACAGTTTTTGGTGCTGCGACCACAATAGAACCTTCAATAGAATTTCGCGACGAAACGACGGTTGAAAAAATGATTAACCCACCCTTTGCGACGATTTCACACGTAATTTGCTCGCCGGCAGATATAGGAACATAATTGTCCCGTTGCATTGGGGCGGTGAACACCCAATTGTTGCGATCATGCGATATAAGTCGACACCGATAGAGGGCGGTTGAGGTTTTCATGCGCACCTTTGCATTTTCTACTGGTGTACATTCGTCTCTGCGCGTTCGAGATCGAAATGTTGTGACTGCTTTCGCTATAATTGCTCCGAGGGCGAAGACTGCGCTAAAGCTGACTAGTAGAATTAGAATTTCTTGCATCGGTGCTTTCCTTTGTAAACTGCACTTTTGCGTCGGTCAAGGTTTTAAGCATTTCTCCGAAGTCAATCCTGGCTTCAGATAATGAAATTTGGTCACCTTTTGCAATGTAGTGGCGAAGTTCAGTTACAGTTTGAATAAGCAAATTCAGTGCCAAAAGTCGCATGCCGTGCGATTTCTCAAACTTTGCATTGGGCGCATTTTCGCCGAGGAGCGCCAAGCAAGCCTTCGCCATTCGATCCTGAGAATCTACTCCATCCGCAACCTCTTCGGAAGTTCGCTTGAGATTCGCTTTCGTAAATAATGATCGGATGTCGGGGCCTTCTGTTTCCCAAGCTGAATCAAGAATTGAAGCCATACGCCGATATTGGCTTGCAATTATTTGGGGATCTTCTTTGGTCGCCCGAGCAAGGTCAAGCTTAACGCCGTCATCTGATCCCAATAGACCGCGACAAATAGCTCGAAGCAGAAATCCTTCCGCAGATGGCTTCGTTTTCATCGCATTTTCGAGATGCTTTAGTGCTTGATCGGGCATCGCCGATCTCATTTGAATTTCAGCCAAAATTACTTGAATTGTGGGGCTGTTAGGGTCACCCGTAATCGCATCCTTGACCATTTCGTTGGCCTCCGCAATTCGATTCGCGTCAACCAAAATTCTTACTGCAGTGGTGATCAAGGCGGGATCGCCAAGTGCTTCTGCCGAAGCAATAGTGACCGCGACTGCAGCGTCAACTTGGCCGTGACTCTGCAAGAAATCGATCAGGGCTTTTCGCCTTGCTTGGTCAACCGGAGCGGCATCGACCGAATCCCGTAGAAGCATTTCCGCGGTGGTCAACTTGCCGTCGGCGACCAACAGTTTTACTTTGGTCTGGATAGCATTCCAGTCATTCAGGATCGGGTCGTCATCGCTTGTTTCAGGAATTATTGGCGATTGTCCTTTGCCGACCGTTGCTTCCCCACCCTTTGGATGCTTGGTGAAGCCTTTTAGGGGCCCCAACTGCATCTTCGAGTTTATGGAACTCATCACTGACCGAATCGTCTCGTCCGAGGTCCGGTCGTTGGCAATCGACACTGATTGTGTATCCGTATCATCCCAAACTTTTTTCCCACTTTTGTACAGGGTTACGTGACAGTTCAGCGCCTTTTGGGTTGTGTTTCCGATTTTAAGATTAGAGTTAAGTCCCTCGATCCATAAGGAGTACGGGGCATTCAGAACTTTAGAAGCTTCGAGAACGTCTTCGAGGGTATAAAAGCGTTCCGGTTTCTTCACCTTTCCAGCGAGAAAGGCATCCCGGAGGATTGGATCCTCGATTGCGTACGTTACGCAGTGTAGTTGGCCTACACTATCGAGTTCATTTGCCAGTGGATTAACGAGATCGATAATTGCCGATCCGTTGACGGAAACGGGTTGACCAACAACGCACAATGGAGCCTGGGCGCGGGCAAACATCGCTCCGGTAACGAAGGCAAAACAAAAAATTGTTCGCATTTAATCCTTGAGGTTTTTAAGCGCCTGCTTTGCGCTGTTGATGCCAGCCGCGGCTGCTTCCTTGTCGCCTTTTCCGCTATCAATTTCTTTTTGGTAGGCGTCAATCGCATTCCGAAAATCTTCGCGAGCCTGGGCCGTTTTTCCGTTTCTCTGGTTCGTCTGCCCCCGCCGCTGATACATCTTTCCTGCGCTACTGCTCTTCGATTGATCGAGGATATTTGGGCCACCCGAAGATTCGGGCCTTGGTTTTGCAAACGTAACTTCAATGGTTCCGGAACCCGCACTGACAGGAGGATCGCCAACGCTATCATTTGGAGGCTGAACTGGAGGCTTTTGAGTCACAGGTGTATTTTGCTTATTGGGATCCGGCAATTCTTTGGTGACCGGGCCCTTTGGACCCTCGATAATAAATGGCTCAGTTCGGTCATTGCCAGAGCCGCTATTTCGGTCCCGATTTGAAGTGGTTCTCGGCGCGGTGTCTCCGGCAGGCTTACTGTCGTTTGCCGGGGGCACAGTCCCTGGTTCCGGATTTTTCTGATTAGGGCTGACATTGACTCCCGATTGAACGGGATTCCTACCGCCGGCAACTAAATTTTGATTTTGCTGAACGGGAGCATTGGTCGCCATGGCCG
>JAYVXG010000041.1:0-2707 GCA_043785475.1 Armatimonadota bacterium | reverse complement strand
AATTTGCCGTGACGGGCATGCACTTCAAGCTCGGTTTGTATGAGCATCAATCCGCGGGAGCCCTGCAAGGCGCATTGGACCTTTTGGTTGCTTCTCCTAACTTCGTTGGGAACGTTCAATCGATCGTTGTCAAGGCGTACGAGCCTGCGTTTGGAATCATTGGCGACCCCGCCAAGCGCGACCCGCACACGCGGCAGTCGGCCGACCACTCGATGGTGTACATCTTGGCAACCCTTTTACGGAAGGCGTCTGACCTGGGATTGCACACTTCGCAGACCGACGACCTTTGGAAAGCGCTAATGCTGGCTCCGGTCGATTATGGCAAGGCGGCATTGGTTAATCCGGCGACCCGGTCGTTGATGGCGAAAATTTCCTTTGAGCATGGCGGGCCGGAATATGACGCGAAGTATCCGGATGGCATTCCGACGTCAATGGTGGTCACGCTCAACGACGGAACCGTGTTGGACTCGGGCTTCGTGATGTATCCGGGCGGACACGCTCGGAACACGACCGCGGATTTGGGTTCGATCTTGGCCCATAAATGGAACTTGCTCGGCTCGTTGGCTTTATCCGATGGCGCTGATGTCGCGGCAAACGTTTCTCGCTTGAACTCGATTGGATCGATGTCGGCAAGCGAGCTTCAGGGAATTTACCAAATGGATTTGGCGAGTCGCGAAGCGGTGGACTAAGGGAGGGAATATCCACTTCCGGGGTGGAGGAACAAGCCCTTTGGGACTGCGAGGGCCCGCCCTCGCTTTGGCCTGCAAAGCCTGCTTTGCTGTTGAAAATCTCGAAATCCACCCACCACTAGAAGTCGTCGTCGATATCAAGCTGATCGAATTTGACCGATTTTACGGTCTCGACAAATGATCTATCCCCTTGAGTTTCGAACCAATGGGCACTACAAAATGGATAGTTTAAGGAAGAGCCAAAGCCGTGCTTTGACGGATTATTGTGAACGTAATTAAGGCGAGCTAAATAAGACTTCTCGAAAGTTAAACGAGTATCCCGCATTTGAAACCAGACCTTTCTGCCTTCTGAATCATCCAGCTTATTGAGATTGCGAGCTGAAACTCCATGAATCTTGTGATTCAACTTTTGGACTCCTCGTTCTTCAGGCGAAGAACCGACAAGGTGGTAGTGATTTGAGAAAATCGCCCACGCTTGAAGTTCAAATTTAAATTCTTCGCACATTTCAAAAATGACCGATTGAAGCATCCTCATTTTTTCGGCAGAGTCAAAGAGATGGACCTTTTGAAGAGTGCTTGACGTAACGAAATATGTCCCTGGCGCGGTTACCAATTTGCTTGGAGCATGTGGCCAAGAATCCATGTCCTAAGTATCTTAACTCATTCGATATTTTTTCAGCGAGACAGGTCTCGCAGCTGAAAGCGAGGGCGGGCCCTCGCAGTTCCAAAATGGCCGTCACTATTTTTCGCGTTCGCTTTGGTGCGGAATGATACGGCGAGGAATTCCTCTTTCATCTAAATATCGCTTCAAAGGTCCCAAATAGAGCCATTTTTCTTCCTTTGGAAGACCCTGAATCATGACGAATGCGTCGTAGCAGACGTCGCCATAACGCTTACGCAGAGCCCGTTCGGATTCTGGCTTCGCCGTCACGGCTTCACAATCGATGAGAAGGCGTTTTATCCTAAGGGCCGCGCTGTGGAGATTAAAGAAAGTCCTGTTTCCCACCAAAATGGCGGTGGGCCGCCACAATGACCCGCCCACAAGATGCCTGCGCTCCAAGCTTCCTGGGCATTCAGGAATACTGATGGGATGGTCGAGATTGAACGAGGTTCGTTGATAGAGCTTTTGCGAGAGCGGTTGGGAGCCGACGACGGAGTCCTTGTTGTTGGCATTTCGGGCTATGGCGGATCGGGGAAGTCGACGCTTGCCGCAGAGATTTCGAATTCAATTTTTAATTCTACGGTCGTCGGCGTGGACGAGTATTACGTGATCGAGAATAACTTTCGGGACGATGACTGGAGGGTGTTCGAGCGCCATAAATTTCGCGATGAGATTGCCCGTCGGGTGGCGTCGAAAGAGTTTAGATTGGTGGTTTGCGAAGGGTGTGGGATTTTTCATCCCGACACCGTCGATTGCTTTTCGATTCGAATTTGGGTCGACACTGACCTCGCGGTCGCGACCCAACGCGGCATGATTCGGGAATACGCGAACCACGGAACGAATCTCGACGATATTTGGCGAGACATCTGGGAGCCTAACGAACGGTGCTTTGAAGCCAAACATGATCCCAAAGGGAAAGCTCATTATTCCGTCAAGAACTGGCAAAATTACACCGTCCTTGTCCTCTGCCAACTCCGTACTCCCGACTCCAAACTCAAAATGGCTTCATAATCTATGTATGTCCGCAGCCAATGTAAAAATCGTAACCCTCGGCTGCGCCAAAAACGACGTCGACAGCGAAGAGATCGCGGGTGTTTTGATGAAGTCTGGATACACCATCGACGGACTATCCAAGAATTCGGACGTCACCGTCATCAACACCTGCGGGTTCCTCGAGGCATCGAAACAAGAGTCCATCGAAGCCATCAAGCAGGCGATTCGCGACAAGGAAGCGGGATTGACGAGCAAAGTCATCGTAGCCGGATGCCTCGCCCACCGCATGGGCGCCGAGTTGATGAGCCTTGCCCCTGGGGCTGACGCCTACATCGGAGTCGGACAAATGGGTCGATTCGATGAG
>JAYVXG010000040.1:0-2707 GCA_043785475.1 Armatimonadota bacterium | reverse complement strand
TTCATATTCACAACTGCATCGAGCCGCATCTGCACGCGACCGCCTACCGGAACGGTCAACGGTTCGATATGGCCCTAGCCCACATCGATCCTCATGCTCGATGGATCAAATGGTTAGCCTGACGCCATTGATATTTAGCTTTCTATAGCGGATAATGAAGTAGATGGTTAGGCGTAAAGCGATAGGTGGGCTGCTTTTATTGGCACTAGCTTTAGCTACGACTTCGGCAATTGCTGCTTGGCAAATGCAGGCAAAACAAAGTGACCTGGCTCGGGCCAGAATGGCCGGACTTAAAGCTAAAGCCAAAGGGAAAAAGACGGGCTTGATTATGTTCAACCAATTCTTGTTCGTTTATGGCAAACCCCAGCTTGTTGACCACATAACCAATTCGAAACAAGCGTTGGCGGGACTTACGACTCCCGAACATGCCCGACTCAGGGACCGCATACTGTGGCTCAGAAACATACCTCCCGCAATTCAAACGGGAGGCAATGAAATCACAGTCATAACCGACCTACGTAGTCAAAAAGTGGCGGCTCCATCCTGCATTATCGGAGTAGAGGCGTTTAAGGTAAAGCAGCCCGATGGATCAGTGAAATACTTTGCCATCGCGCCAGAGTCAGCCAGTAGCTTGGCAATATATGACTCATTTGCCTCAAAATCACCCCAGAAGATGTACCAAACCTACTCAAGAAGTGACTTCGTCAACCCAGAAGACATCGATTGGTTCTTTGGAGTGAAGGACTTTTCGACGTACACCCACGAATGAGAATTCAAGTCAACTAAAATGGTACTCCCACATTTGGAGTTATCCTGGTCGGTGTGCCTGTCACCTTTTCTTCCTGGCGTCTACATCCATTCGCTCGATCGCGGGTCTTAGATCAACGCCAAATACAGCGGTAGCATCTTCCCAAGCGTCTCTCCGCACGCTAAAGCCTACAGATGGCATATTCGTCCCATGGCAAGAAAATGTTCCGCACGTTATGCAAATGTTGATCTCAATCCTTTCTTTCCCTTTGGAAGCGTAAATAAAGTGCCTTGGTTCAAAGCACGCATTTGGACTACGTTCATCATCGCGAAGTGACATTACAAATTTGATGAGTTGTTCCCGCTTGTCAACGGAAACTATGGTGTCTTTGCTGATGCCAAGCTTCTTTGATCGCTCATAATCCCCGCCGGGTCCATCATTTGCGTTGGTGTGCCTGGTCCCAATTTCTTTTGATGGATGCCACGGATCCGTTGTCGCCAAGATTTCAATTTTGTCAGCGGTACGAATAAATTCTAAATAGGCATCCAACTTTCGGCCAGGTTGGATCGAATTCCAATACCAAACGCCAGATGTCGTCGCAACCACAGCGGCACAAATAGACAAAAATGCCTTCAAGCGCGGGTAAGTCAAAAATAGCTCTTTGATAATGAGACTATATCACGAAGAAATCGTTCGTGTTTGCCAATTTTCAGGCACGAAAGACTTCATTTCCCAGATGCCGCTTCTTTTTTCTTAGACTTGGAGTTTGTCTTGTGGTATCGACCTTTTCTTTTGGTTAGATAGATAGTAGACCAATCCAATGATTCCTCCTATAAACAGTAATCCTAAGCACGGGGCAAAGAGCAATCCATATTGATCTTTGAAATCCGGGCCCCAATTCCCGCTTCCATCACCGACAAGAAACCCTGTTTCGGTCACTTTGATGTAACTTTGTCCATAGCCACCATGCTTTGACATATGGCGGGGCAGTTCATTCTTCGTAAATCGATGTTTTCTAGTCGTCCCATTTTGCGTTATTTCTAGGTCAACGTGGTGAATAGGGATGAGCATCAAAGGATAGAGTCCAATCAGCGTCATTTTTTGCAAGCTTGCCTGAGGCTGAGCTCTTTCCCATCCTCGGGTCAATATCCGCCGAAATCTTATATTCGAATGGACTAGAAGTGTCGTTATGTAAGTACAAAATGCACGAAGCGCTGCATGATAACAAGCAGAAGCGAAGCGCAAGGAAAAGAAACCGCGCAAACCACTTCACCATGCGAGTCTACGGGATTTCGTCAAATTTCAGGCACAAAAAAGACCCTCTTACGAGAGCCTAAAATGCTTTTTTGATGCTTAGAAAGCGGAGAAGAAGACAGCTTCGACCTAGATATGTCGAGCTCTGCAGTGCAGAGTCGAGTACTTATCTTTTTAGGAGGTGATCCACCCACACCTTCCGGTACGGGTACCTTGTTACGACTTAGTCCCCCTTACTCCCCTCACCTTCGGCCGCTCCCTCCTTACGGTTAGGCCACGGACTTCGGGTGAAGACAATTCAGGTGACTTGACGGGCGGTGTGTACAAGACCCGGGAACGTATTCAACGCAGTATAGCTGACCTGCGTTTACTAGCGATTCCGACTTTATGTAGTCGAGTTGCAGACTACAATCTGAACTGGGGGCGTATTTTTGGGATTGGCTCCACCTCGCGGTATTGCTGCCCTTTGTTGCGCCCATTGTAGCATGTGTGTAGCCCCAGGCGTAAGAGCCATGCTGACTTGACGTCATCCACACCTTCCTCCGGCTTACACCGGCGGTCTCCTGTGAGTTCCCGACTTTACTCGCTGGTAACACAGAACGTGGGTTGCGCTCGTTGGCGGACTTAACCGTACACCTCACGGCACGAGCTGACGACAGCCATGCAACATCTGTCTTCACGTCCCCTTGTCGGGGAGGAGCGCCT
>JAYVXG010000039.1:0-8953 GCA_043785475.1 Armatimonadota bacterium | reverse complement strand
TGACTCCTGAATTGCTCGCTACCGCCAAAGACCAAATTGGACAGATGGGAGGGATCAAAATGTTTACGTTCCAACGGGAAGCAAAATTCGGCGAATTGACTAGTCGAATATACAGGGTTGGATTCGCAGGCGGCGAATTGACTCTAGCGGTCGCCATCAACAAAGACGGAAAAATCGGCGGGTTAGAAATTCACCAGTAACTACTGGCCACGCCGGAGGCGGTTGATTTGCACCTGTAATTCAGCCGCTCTGTCTTCGGTTGGAATGATGTCCGTTGACTTTGTAATCGTGCCGCGTGTGTAGCCAATGTAAGGTAGCCAGCCTTCAGAACGCAAGGCTCGATGCTTTGAAACCAGATCAAACAGGGGATTTGATTGGATTGCCTGCAATTCGCTCCGCAGGTCTTCCTTGGGTTGCTTAATACCTAGTCCGTTCAGAATTTGGATGGCCATCAAGAGGTGACCGAGTTCGGTCGGATGGATACCATCGCCACTATGATAGAGTTCTAAACTTGCCTTTTTGGCGTTGCGGGTAATCAACTCCATCGGAGTGTGGAGGTCGATCACCTCGACTCCACTTGGTCGAGCCTTCACTTCCCACTTCGCGAAGGCCGCCAGCACGTCGTCGTACTTCGCGTAAGGCTTTCCGTAGGCGAATTTCTCGTGGTCCTTCGTAATGCTTTCGCCAAATTGAGTAATGTCGAAAGCTGGTGGGGTTACAAGAATGACCCTCGCTCCATTTGCTTGACATTGCCGCACCATCGATGTAATTCCCAGCTGAAACGCCTTCATTCGCGCGGGATCAAATGGTTGGTAAATTCCATCGTTCATGCCGTAGCAGGCAATGACGACTTCCGGTCGCACTGCCAGGATCGCCCGGTTCAGTCTTTCGTGAATGTCTGGCCGAGGAAACGGATGTCCAATTTCGCTGAGGCCAGACGCGGTTTCGCTGGCGAGCCCCACGCTAAAGATATTGAAGTCCAGGAATGGATTCTGCTTCTGAAGCAAATATTCGATCATGTTGACATACCGACCGTCCTGCGTAATGCTGTCCCCGAGGATCATTATTCGCTTTCCAGAAACCTCTCTAAGTGGGGCCATTGCTTTAACCAATGCTTGCTCATGTTGGCTCCTAATTACTTTGTCACCCATCAATCTTGCAAGGGTCGGTTCTAACGCATTCGCCCACGCTTCGGCTCCTTCTGCATTCGGATGAACCAGGTCCGGAATTAAGTCAGTGTTCATCGTGCCGTCGGCACGAAAGAATACGCTGTTAATGTTGAGCCAAAAAACGTGGCGGTTGTCAGCCAACTTCTTAGTCAGCTCACCAGCTACCCGACACGTTTCGACGCGCTGATCCGAATTCGTGTAGCGCCGGTGAAAGTTCGTAACTTCCCTTGCCCCACCACGAGCAAAAATGCTGAGTACGAGGATCTTGGTGGTCGGATGCTTCTTGCGTATGGTTTCGACGATTGCCTTTGTCCCGCTAAAAATTTGCTCGGCGGTATGGACTGTTGAGTAGTTCGTGTCGTCGGTGTTGTTCGTACCAATTAGTACAACTGCGACCTTTGGCGATTTCTGGGAGTCCAATTCTCCGTTTTGCAGATTCCAAAGAACGTTTTCCGTTCGATACCCGGAGTAACCCAAATTGATCGCATTTCGAGCGCCAAAGTGGGTTAACCAAACAGCCTTGAGAGGTTCCCATTCTCCCCCCTGGTCACCAACCGTATGGAGGATACTGTCCCCAATCATAAATAGATCGTAGTTGTGACTGCGAACTGCGGCGACTTTTTGATTGTGCCCTTCGGAAGGAGTTGGAGTTGGAAAATCTGCATCCCCGACCTTTGCAACCGATGCCTGCCCGTGAGTGAGTGCAATCATGCATATAAGGGCGATTGACCAAAAAAATGCTTTTCTCATAGGAACGTAATCAAGTCATTATGACCGGTGGATTACAAATTGTTTGCCGGTCTTTTGCTCCAAAAGGTTAATCAAGGCCATAAGATTTGGGATATTCCGATCAAAGACAATTCGACGTTGGTTTGAAAACACGATTGCATATGACCAAGGTCTGGGCTGGGTCACATTTTGCGTCGCCCTTAGATCAATAACATTCGTCAACAAACCAGCAGCACGAGGAACCCCACTTCCTGATCGAACTTCAATTCGGTTACCTTGAACCACGATTTGGCTCCCTTGATCCCGCAACCAAACCTTGGCCAACAAGCCAAACATCATCAGGGAAAAGGCCAAAATGAATGCATCTGCTGCGAATGATCGCTGAAGGGCCACATCCGCTCTTATCCCCGTAATACCGAGGAAAAGTCCAAAGCCATTAATGAGCAGACCCCAAATATTGGATCGAACTCTGGCGGCACTCATGACCGGAAAAATGATCGGGGGCTCAACAGGAGGTGCCTCACTCATACCCGGTCATATTACACGCAATGGACCTGCAACGAAACTATTTGTACTTATGAACAGCATCCTATGCGCCCGACTTTAGCTCTTCGCCATCGATCCACATTTTGGGCTCCATAGATTCAGAGTAACGAACTTGCCACCCGGTCTGACCATTCACCCACTCATTTTTCGTTTTGCTGATTAACCGGAAGTAATTGGTTTGCCCGACGCTTTGATTTGAAATCAAGCGTAAAAGTTGATTCAAAAACTCTGACGTCGTTGGCTACGAAGGCTTTGCATGCCTCAACAAACCGCGCATCGAATGCTTTGCTTGCGTCGGATGATTCGTCAAACGCCGTACTAACTGATGCGATTGTCAAAACTAAACCTATCGAAATGAGTATCAATTCGCCGAATATAATCTCCCGGATCAACCAGCCATTTGGTGTAAGATTAAGCTGTGTTGAGTCTGAACCCGGTCTGCAAGATTGCAATTCTTGGATTGCTAAGTGGCAGTCTTTTGTCTTGCCGTGGGGCTGCCAAAGATGGATCCCCAAAAGTTGAAAAGTCAATTAGCCGAAATTCAACTAACAGCCCAACGAAACAGGTAACGGAATCGCCAGCATCGGTAATAAATCGCGAACCCTCTAAGGCTAAAAAGCCGAATCTGACCTCGGTAAAATCGTTCGCTTTTGAAAATCCCAGCCCCGATTGGTCCGTTAGCGAATCGGCAAAAGGGAATGGCGTGTTGACAAAAGCCACCCTGAAATCCATTAAGTCTCCCGTACAAATGACCGTCACGAGCATTGGGCTTCCAGTTTCCAGCAAAGAGGCGGGTGCCCTTGTGCGTGATTGTGAAAGCAATTTTGCCATCGGATTTTCAAAACACCCTGAGCTGACGAGAGAGTGGATACGGAGCGGTTTTTCCATTAGTCGTTACGCCGATCCAATGACCGGCGATATTTTTGTTTGGTCAGTTTCGGAGACTTGCAAAGTCCAGTTGAAGTTTGCATTTGGAAAGAGTAGCAACATTCAAGAGAACATCAAAATCGCCGATGGTACAACCGATGACTTCTTCGCCAAAAACCCCACTGGCGGGGTCAGGGTTAACTAGCCCACACTTCTTCAGCCCTTTGCCCATCCAAAGGGTTTAGATCGTTTCATCAACACAGAAAGTCGATTTTCCGGCAAAATAGAAGCATGAAAAAGGTTCGAATCGTTCGGTCAGGATATTTTGCAATCCTCTGTTCGTGTGCAATGGTCGTGGGATGCGAACCCATTGAGAAACCAACAGTTTCAAATAGTGCCAATTCACCGATGTCAAGTGCGCAATTGTCCGAGAATTCATCGAACCAACCAAAAGCACCAATTGATCTTGTAAAGCGAAGGCAACAATTTGCCCAAATGCAAGACAGCATGCATGCAGTGGCCACCATTCCGACTGCCCGAACAGGCCCTGAGAGCGATTTCAAATTTGTGATGCCTTCCGATGATTGGGTCAAAGTTTCGCATGGCGGAGGGGATCGAAAAGCATCGGTTTGGTTATTTGCGTCGAAAAAGTCCGAGGCCAAAATATTGATCTCGTGTGCTGGAGTCAAAGAGGATCCGACCTTCGCTGGGTCTGCTCAGCGGGTTTACGATTCTTCGGTCAAGAAGAGCCCTGAACTTACTCGTGAGTGGAAATTTGGGAATTTTACATTGAAAAGATCGTTTATTGGATTTATTGACGATCGACATGGAGAGGTTACGGTAACTGCATTCTCACCAATTTGTACTGTTGAATTCAACATTGGAAGCGAAACAATGGACCGAGACGATTTGTTCAAGTTCTCTGACAATGCCATCGAGGAATTTATAAAGAAAAACCCGAAAGGAGGATTTCCATTCAAATAGGCCCCGGATTGGTCCGGGATTTGCATAATAGATTAACTATGGTTCTTCGCGCACTTCTTCCAGCCCTCCTGATCGGCCTCTGTTTTACTGGAATGAGTTGTGGAGGTCCAACCGGCCCGGATCAGTCAATAGTTGTCCCCGCTGGGTGGACGATCACGGAGCATGCGCATGGAGACCTTCATTTTTCCCAATGGTCATTGGCCACCAGCGATAACTTAACCGCCCAATTATCCAGCTTTGTTTCTCAAGGAGCTCCTCCCGACACGATGGCAAGACTTGACGCCTGGAGGAACTATATAAAAGGAAATGCGCAAAACAGCCTCTTTTTAACTCGGAATTGGACGGTCGGAAAATATTCGATAACTCGATTTTTTTCATTCTCCAAAGAGTCGGACACCGACCACGGTGTTGCGAGCATCTACCTAACCTCGCCTGATCGGGACATTGCCATTTCTGTTTCGAAAAAAGGAATGAGAAGAGAAGCCTTGACCGATCTCGCTGATAAATCGGCTGAAGATTTTGCCAAAGTGAATTAGAGATTTCAAAAAGAGCCTCTCAGGACCTTGATCCCGAGAGGCCTTACAACCTTTACTGCTTCGAAATAGTGAAGCTGAAGGTCTTGTCGTAGGAATTGTCCGTGGCTCGAACGCTCAGCCGGGCCTGTATCCGTCCGTTTCGGTCCGGTGAACCGGTCAATCGGATATCCCAACGCTTGTCTGTTCGATCAACCATCGTTCCGACTGCATCGAGGCGGCCGCGATTGTAGTCGTATGAACCCTTGAACGACATATGGAATCCATCACCCCTTCTTGGAGCCAGCCATCCCTTCACGTTGTCATTATTCCGATTGCCATCCGACAAAGTAATTGACAAAATGTGGGACTCGATCAAGCGATCATCCGTTTCGATGTCTGCGTTTCCAACGAAATCTCCACGGGTCACATTCTCGTCTGAGTCAGATCGATCACCATTGCCACGACTTCTCGGATGGACGACAAACGAGTACCGTCCGTTCCAACTGGACCGGTCTTCGCCCTCCGCCCGGACGGAAACGGTATAGGTACCAGCCATGTTCGGACGAATATCGTAATTTCGGTTCGCATACTCATTCAAAGGCAGGTCTATGTTGGAACTCTGATCAAGAATCGTAGATCCATCAGGTCGCTTGATTGTGACCACGGAATGACCCCGAGTGGGGTCCGCCCTTCCACCAGCATAAAGGAGACCAACATTGATCGTGACCAAGCCCCCGACTTCTTCCCGGTCTTTGTTGCTAGTTCGAATCATGCCATCCAACGTGTATTTTCCACGTCGATCCGATCCGTCTCTTTGCTCGAACCCGTTCTTGCGCCGCATCTGAACGTAATACAAGATTGTTCCCGTGTCGGATCTTGGCCGAAAATTGAGGGACTTAGTAACGGTTTCAAAATCTCGGCTCGATATGACGAGGTCAAACCGGCCACCACGGGTGGAACCAGGAATATCGTACGGCGTGATCCCATTGCTATTCGAGCGAATGTTGTCTCGCCTTCTGATGCCGTCAGTGAATATTTCAATGTTTGCCCCGCCGATAGGTTCGTTGCGATCTTCGCTCATCAAAACGACTTGAATTGTCGGACGACGGGTTGGGCGCAGCCGCATATCAAGTCGATTGACTCCAGATCGGTCATTGGCGTCGTACGTTGAGATTGCGCTACCGAAATTATCCGTGAAGGCGTACACGAGATATCTACCTTCCATGACGGTTTGGTCTGAAATGCCGCTCCGGTCGGTTGACGAAGCGTAATCTGCACGTCGAAACGAGGAGCCAAATGGTCCGAAGAACCTCACCGATGCGCCCTGAACCGGTCTACCGGTGTCGTCTCGCACCATGGTAACAACGTGAGTGTTTACGCCCCTTTGGGCGAGCGCCGCGCCTGTGATGGATACTACAGTAAAGATGGTCGAAAGTATTCTGGTTTTCATGGTTGACCTCGTTTTTTAAACGGTCTCACATCATCAGACTCCCAATAATTGTCGGCGTTTCCGTAGACTTGCGCCTCGGTAGGGCTTACGGGCTATCTTTAGGCTCGCGCATGGCACGCATACAGGGGCGCAGTTCGTCTACAATCTTGACGATTTTTCGCTGAAGACGGTAGCACCTGAATGCCTGATTTTCTGTTGCTTCATCGGCGGCCTCAACCGATTTGAACAGCCGATATACCTTGTTGAGTACTTCTAGGAAGTTCGAACACTGAGGTGTCTCATTTATACGACACTCCACTATACGACACTCCACGAGGCGTTCGGGCCAGCTTGGATGAGGTAAGTAGCCCAAGACACTGCAAGCCATGCCAATGGAAAAGATATGACCACACAGGTCACCTACGGATTCGTTCCCGAAATCTGTGCTTTTACAAATGCGGTGCATTTTAAAAAGCACCAATTCGATGTCATGGTGATTATCGAGAGGAACTTTGGAGGGCACAATTGGCGGAGGATATGGGACCGGAACTGGCACGTAATTTGGATTTCCCTTCCAGGCCCAACTCGGATCTCCCCCCTGTTCCGAGCGGTATTGCGTGTAAATCCGATGTCCAACATGAAGATGGCGTCGCGAAAGAACTATACATGAAGCACCTGTGAATCAGTGGCCTCACCAGTATCAATTACATCACGGTATAGTTTGCATAGCACCTGAAAGGTCTTCAAGAAGAGCGGAAAGTCTGGCCGATTTTCAATATCAAGGTCGGCAAACTATTTATGCCACTTCGGTAAAGAATTGTAATTAAGGAAGAATGCTTGAGGTTCAACTTGGCCAAGTGCGTTCGAAATTTCACACATGTTACGGTCGACATCATGTCCCTTGCATCTATTTTCGAATGCCTCAAACTCCTTACAAGCTGTTTCGATCTCCGCGTGGGTCATAAGCTATTCCAAATACGCAGGCTTCGGAAGCGGCTTCAGGCCAGCCTCAATGCTGGCACGTCTGCCCTCGAGGAACGGGGGGAGGGCGAGCTTTTCGCCCAGATGCTCAGTATCCTCGTCGCTGGAAAAGCCAGGGCCCTCGGTTGCCAGCTCGAACAGGACTCCCCCGGGTTCGCGGAAGTACAGACTGTGAAAATAGAAACGATCAACGTAGCCGGATGTTCGAATCCCCGCCGATTCGATTTTGTCTTGGAATGCCAAAAGCTCCTCATCATTTTTTACGCCGAAAGCAACATGATGGACTCCACCTGCACCCACCATTGCGAAGCCACGATTTTCAGGGTCACGAACAACAAGCTCCGAAGCGTGGTGATCTCCGTTGAGTACAAACCGTGTTCCATCAACATCTTCGTAGCCCAATATTTCGGTCAAGACTTTGCGAGTGGAATCAGGACGCGCACTATCCATATCGACTCCGAGGATTCCTCGAATGGCCATTTCCGAGGGCACGGATTTGGTCCAAGGAACCGTTTCACCTGCCAATCCGGAATCGTCAACCAACGCGAGATGTTGACCCTCCGGATCGACAAATAAAAGGCAATCTCTGCCCGCAAGATCGACTCCGCGATAGACGATAACCCCCCCATTCTTCAATCGCTTTTCCCAAGCATCCATCGCCTGACCAGCGACTCTCAGCGTAATCAAAGCCACTGACGCCAGGCCCGGTCGGTTCGGTTGAATCTTTGGCCAATCGAAAAAAGTGAGGTCGGTTCCGGGTGACCCAATCGCGTCGGCGTAAAACAAATGGTAAGCCGATACATCGTCCTGATTAACGCTTTTCTTCACCATTCTCATTCCCATCATGCCAGTGTAAAAGTCGAGATTTTGGTCAATTTTAGCACTGACAGCGGTTACATGGTGAATACCAAGGACATTCATAACTTCCCCTTTTCTACTCTTTTAGGATGCACATCGCTGCATTGTGTCCGGGGATTCCGCTGACGGCTCCGCCGCGCATTGCGGAAGAACCAGCACGGTAAACCCTTGGAAACTCGGTCTCGACGCCCCATGTGCCGATGTCCTCGTTTTGGTCCGCAAATGGCCACGAAAGGGTGTTGTGGAAGATGTTCCCCTGGTCAAGGTCGACTTCCCTTTCGAGGTCTTGCGGGGTCTTGATCTCAATACACAGCTGGCCATCTCTGTCGATAGCCAGGCAGTCGACAAATGATTCGTCGCAGATGCGATCAAGCCCTTCAAGATACAGTTGTTTGACTTGCTCTTTTCGAGTGTCGTGGTCTTTCTCGAACAGGCGGTAGGGCATATCGAGGCCGAAAAGAGTGAGAGTTTGGAATCCCTTCTCTTGAAGTTCGGGGCTGAGAATTGAGGGATCGGTCAGCGTATGACAGTACATTTCACCCGGGGCAGGATTGGGAATCGTTCCTACTTTGGCGAGGCCGTAGCTGGTCAGCATTTGTTGGTAGCCTTCGTCCATGTGGAATGAGCCGGCAAATGCTTCTTCGGAGCTGACTCCCTTGGCTTTGACTTTCGGGAGGCGCTTGAGCAGCATGTTGATTTTGATCACCGAGCCTTCGTCTGTGACTATTGGATGCCACGCTTCTCCCATGATCATTGCGAAAGTTTTCGGACCTGCGTTTACGAGAACATGCTCAGCCTGGGCGGCGACGACTTTTCCGTCGGATTCGAAACTGACGGTGTGGATGTTATGCCCAAGTTCAACATGACTTACTGCT
>JAYVXG010000038.1:0-2724 GCA_043785475.1 Armatimonadota bacterium | reverse complement strand
TCGTCTAACCATGGCGAATCGTGGTGGCGGAAACAAGCGACGATACCGAATTATCGACTTCAAGCGACAGAAAGATGGGATGATAGCAACCGTTGCTGCGATCGAATATGATCCAAACAGAACATGCCGAATTGCATTGCTGCATTACGCAGACGGCGAAAAGAGATACATTCTCGCTGCCCGAAACCTAGAAGTAGGCGCGAAGATTCTCAGTGGACCAGGCGCAGATATCCTTCCGGGGAACTGCCTTGAGCTTCAGAGCATCCCGCTTGGTACCTTGGTACACAATATCGAAATTCAACCCGCCCGTGGTGGACAAATGGTCCGCTCAGCCGGAGCATCTGCTCAGGTTATGGCGAAGGAAGGTGCGTATGTAACCCTCCGGCTTCCATCGGGAGAAATGAGAAAGGTTCACGGAACTTGCCGGGCAACGGTAGGGGAAGTCGGAAACGCCGAGCACGAAAACGAATCGCTCGGTAAAGCAGGTAAGAACCGAAATCTTGGTCGTAAGCCTCACGTTCGTGGTGTCGTTAAGAGCCCACGAGACCACCCACACGGTGGTGGTGAAGCCAAGTCTCCAGTCGGAAGAAAGAAGGGACCTGTTGACCGTTGGGGCAACAAGGCTCTTGGACAAAAGACGCGAAGCAATAAGCGAACTGATCGCTTCATTGTTAGGAGACGCAACAAAAAGTAAAGTTTGAGTTCGTCCAGTTCCAGAAATGGTATTGGACAACTCCTAGTGCACTGCCCGTTCTGGATAAGTTCAGGCGAAGGTTAACACAGGAAAATAAATGGCAAGATCATTAAAGAAAGGCTACTTTGTCGATGACCACCTTATGAAAAAGGTGGACAAGATGAATGAGTCGGATACAAAAAACCTAATTAAAACATGGAGTCGCAGATCGACAATCATTCCCGATATGATTGGACATACATTTGCGGTTCACGACGGACGAAAGCACGTTCCTGTCTTTGTCACCGAGAATATGGTCGGTCACAAGCTAGGGGAATTTGCTCCAACTCGAACCTACCGAGGCCACCAAGGTGGCATCCCTGAACGAGGAGTCAAACTCCGATAACGAGGATAACAATGGAAGTAAGCGCAACAGCAAAATATGTCCGTGTTCAACCTCGTAAGGTTCGAATCGTCGCGGACGAAATCAAAGGAATGCCCGTCGCATTCGCGATCCATAAGCTCCGATACCACACCAGCAAAGGTGCATTCTTCCTCAGAAGAGTGCTCACATCTGCAATTGCAAACGCTGCAGAGAACAACAACCTTGGTGCAGACGGATTGAAGATCGCTCGAATCGAGGTCAACGAAGGGCCGCGAACCAAGCGAATTCAAGCCCGTTCAATGGGTCGAGCAAACCGAATTGTCAAAAAGACGAGCCACATTACCGTCGTTATTGAAGAATACGAACCAAAGGCCGAAGTGAAAGCACACGGTACTAAGGCAAAGCCAAGACCAACTTTCGGACCGGTGAAAGCCGCAAAGAAGAAGGTTGTCGCGAAAACAACGGAGGTCGAAGAAGTGGTACCAGTGGCACCAATCGAAGAGTCAGCCGCAGTTGTTGAAACCGCGCCAATTGTTCACGAAGAAACATCAGTGAAACCGGTCGAAGTGCCGGCAACAGACGGGGCAGATGCCTCCGAGGAGACCAAAGAAAACTAATGGGACAGAAAATACATCCAGTTGGTCTGCGCGTCGGCATCATTCGAGGCCACGACAGCCACTGGTTTTACAAAAAGAAAGGATACGCCGAAGCACTCAAGCTTGATCACGACGTCCGACAGTATATCAAAAGCCGGGTTGGTCTTGGTAACGTCAGTCGAGTCGAAATCGAGCGAGCTGCAAATCGCCTGAAAGTTAATATCTTCACGGCCCGACCCGGAGCAATCATTGGTCGAGGCGGAAAAGGAATTGACGAACTGACCGACACGCTCAACCGACGAGTACGAAGAACAGACAAGACTTTGGTTGTTCAAGTAAACGTTAGCGAAGTGCGACAGCCTGAGCTCGATGCTCAAATCGTTGCCGAAAACGTCTGCGCTCAGCTCGAAAAGCGAATCAGCCACCGACGTGCCATGCGCCAAGCCATGACCCGAGTCGTTCGACTCAACGGTCGTGGAATCAAGATTCTCGTCTCCGGACGATTGGGTGGTTCCGAAATCGCTCGATCTGAAGGCGACAAGACTGGAAAGATTCCACTTCACACGTTGCGAGCCGATATCGACTACGGTTTTGCCGAAGCTCATACGGTGTACGGAATCATCGGCTGCAAAGTCTGGATTTATAAGGGAGAAGTTCTTCCTGAGAAGAGACTTCGAGAACTGGATCAAATCGTTGCCAATCAACAAGAAGAAGCACGAAAGAAGGCAGTCGAAGCCAAACCAGAGAAGAAAGCATTTGCTGCCACAAAAACGGAGGAAGCAACCGCCGCAGAAGCTACTACTGAAGCTCCTGTCGCAAATGTGACCACCGAAGGAAGTGAAAACTAATGTTGATGCCAAAGAGAGTTAAAGAAGGCCGACGGAAGATGTTCCGCGGACGAATGAAGGGACTGTCGACTCAAGGGAACCACGTTGACTTTGGCGAATTTGCCATAGTTGCCATGGAACCAGCATGGGTAACAAGCCGACAGATCGAAGCCGCACGAATCGCAATGACTCGCCACATCAAACGAGGTGGCAAAGTCTGGATCCGAATCTTCCCGCAAAAGT
>JAYVXG010000037.1:0-2726 GCA_043785475.1 Armatimonadota bacterium | reverse complement strand
TATCCGCTTCGTCGGACGCGAGTTGATATTGCTGAGCTTGAAACGCTTTCACAATCGGCCCCACTTTGGCTTGGAGCTTTGCCTGAATCTTCATTTGTTCAGCTTCTTTACTCTTAAGTTTGGCACGCGCCGCCCGGGCAACTGTCGTGTTGTTATTGCCGGCAAGAACTTTGTCGATGGCAGTGTCAAGTCCGTCCATCGGGTGGCCAATCCAGGCTATTTTTCCTTCTTTGTCAACAAGAAAGGCCGCAGGGATACCGTTTTCTCCAGCCGCCGTCATCCAGTTTTTTGCCATGAAGGAATCTGGTCCTTCGGTAGCGACATTGTAATCCATCTTGTCGCCAAAGTCTTTGACCATTTCCGGAACCTTCGTCGTGTAGTCGTCAGAACTGTGTTCGAATACGCTTACACCGACGAAATTGACCTTATCTTTGTATTTATGAGCCAATTCAGAAAGGTGGGGGATGGATTGCTTGCACGGGCCACACCACGTTGCCCAAAATTCGACGACCGTAACATTGCCGTTGCCGAGGGTTTGCGGTGTCCCTTTGACCCAGGTGGACACCGTGAGGGCGGGGGCCTTGTCCCCAATGTTGAGGAGTTGCGCCGCAGAAAGGGAAGCCAATACCACCATCGACGAAATAGCCAGCAAGCGTGAGAGCTTCATATTGCTAATATACGTAGTTTATGGGTCGAGAATTCCCAGATTGCTAAGACTCTGATTAAGAAATCGACCAGATTTCGAGTCGCATGGTCATACTTACCCGGTGATTCGACATGGGCGAAAAAGAGCCAAGTTTCCAAGGAAATGCCTCGGCTAAAAAACTCATTTCAATGAAACCAATTTAAAGTTGAGACTTCAATATAGCTGGACGAAATTCTCTTTTGAATTAGTTCTCCTACAATTACGGCGCCCCGCTTGAACTCCGGGGCGCTTTTTTTATCTCTTCTTGGGATTTGGATGAACCAGTCAGGGCGTTTAGACGTCATAACAAATGGAAGACCATCTCATTCGAAGAATCTCCCACAATCACCTCGCCCCGATTGAACTCCGGGGCGTTCTTTTTGTAAGGGGTCGGGGATCGGAGAACCAAAAACGCTTGTTCATCTGACCCAGAAGACCAAGATTTGATTCCAGGAGTAGGACGACAAGATTCTACTCCTGGAATCAAATTTCCTACCGCTCTCCGTTTGATCTCCGGAGCGTTAGGAATGATCGACAAAAAAGCCCCATCGAATCTCGATGGGGCTTTTCATTTGTAAGAGCCGAAGTTCTTAGTGGTGGTGATGATCGTGGCCATGGCCCTGATCTTCTTCTTCAGGAAGTTCAGCAACTAGGGCCTCGGTGGTGAGCAACAATCCGGAGATTGACGCTGCATTCTCGAGCGCTTGTCGAACAACCTTGGTCGGGTCAACAACGCCTTGCTTGATCAAGTCACCAAATTCGAGGGTGGCGGCGTTGAAGCCTTTGCCTTCTCGTTTGACGGTGTCGACCACGACGCTGCCTTCCATTCCCGAGTTGTGGGCGATGGTTCGAAGCGGAGCTTCGATCGCCTTTCGGATAATGTTCACACCGATGCCGGCGTCACCGTCAAGCTTGAGCTTGTCGAGAGCCTTCGATGCGTTGATGAGGGCGGTACCGCCACCAGCAACAATTCCTTCTTCGAGGGCAGCTCGGGTTGCGGCGAGTGCATCCTCGATTCGAGCTTTCTTCTCTTTTAGAGCCGTCTCGGTCGCAGCTCCAACCTTCACAACCGCAACACCGCCGCTTAGCTTTGCTTGTCGCTCTTGTAGCTTTTCTTTGTCGTAATTGCTGTCAGTAGTTTCGATCTGAGCCTTAATCTGCTTCATTCGACCCGCGATTTCTGCCTTTTTGCCCTTACCATCGATGATCGTAGTCGTTTCTTTTGTAATAACAATTCGAGCGCATGAGCCAAGCATTTCAGGAGTGACATTCTCAAGCTTGATGCCGAGATCCTCGCTCACAAACTGGCCACCGGTGAGGATCGCCATGTCCTCCATCATTGCCTTTCGTCGGTCACCAAAGCCTGGTGCCTTGACAGCTGCAACAGGAAGGGAACCGCGGATTCGGTTAAGAACCAAGGTTGCGAGGGCTTCGTTTTCGAGGTCTTCACTAATTATGATGAACGGCTTTCCGAGACGGAGAACTTTTTCGAGCAGTGGAACAAGGTCCTGAACGCTTGAAATCTTCTTCTCATGGAACAAGATCATCGGATCTTCGTAGGCAACTTCCATTCGAGTCGCATCGGTGACGAAGTAGGGCGACATAAAGCCCTTATCGAACTGAAGTCCGTCGACCTGTTCGGTCACGGTGTCGATCGACTTGGATTCCTCTATCGTTACAACGCCGTCCTTACCGACTTTGTGGATCAATTCGCCAACCAACGTTCCAAGTTCAGCATCATTTGCCGATATCGTGGCCACCTGGACGATCTCGCCCTTGGTCTTGATTGGAGTGCTTGCCTTCTTCAATTCGGCGACTACGGCATCAACTGCCTTATCGATACCGGTCTTGATGAGCATCGAATTGCTGCCCGCGGCAACGTTTCGGATACCTTCTTTAAAGATTGCTTGCGCAAGGACGGTTGCAGTCGTGGTTCCGTCACCGGCGGTGTCGTTAGTCTTACTGCTGACTTCGCGAATGAGCTGTGCGCCCATGTTCTCGAATCGGTTCTCGAGTTCGATTTCTTTGGCAATCGTGACGC
>JAYVXG010000036.1:0-2730 GCA_043785475.1 Armatimonadota bacterium | reverse complement strand
ACTGGGTTCTCGAAAGAAGTATTCAGAATCCTGCCAGTCGACAATTCTGTCATGACGAATAAGGCCCCTTTGACGTTTTTAGCCCAGTTGTCGAAGTCCTCCTTGGTCAAATCGGATAGGTACTTGTTGCCGATTTCATTGTCTGCGATTGACCCTTCATATAGTTGGGAATACAAATCTTTGACTTCTTCTGGCATGATCCCTTCGAATTCATCAACTTCCCAGCATGCAAAAAGCAAGTAATGAAAATATTCCTTCAACCTAATTGAGAATTCCATCGAAGAAATGACTTTTCTTCCGATCTTGACTCCGACATAGCTATTAGGATCTTCATCCATAACTTCAAGTGCCTCCGGTTCCAGGCACTTGTATAGGCTGATGCCCATTGGCATTCGTCGTAGCGGGTAGTAGCATTCGGTTTTGCCACTTGGATCGCCTGCATCATAAAAACCCAGCTCAGTGAGCTGATTTCGAATATGTCGTGACAGGCAAAGGATGGACAAGTTACCTTGAGATTTCGGTGGAGCCAAGAAAGTTGTCCAAAACTTCTTTGGCTCCTCGTTTTTGTGCTTATGAAATAAATCCATGTAGATATCCTGCCTACGAGCGCAAATTTCTTCACAAACAATTTTGAAGTTTCTTTTAAAACCTAGTATTTACTCGTGGATTTCCTCCTCTTCCTTGCTTGCCCAGGTTGCAAGGAGCTGATCGACTTCGGACCGATATTCGCTTGTTTCGTGAAGGCGACTTCCGAGCACTTCAGCCAAAACACATTCAGCTATTACGTACCGTGCGTTAGCCATAGAGTAAGCGGGGTGGCTCTTGTTCACAACGATTTGTCTTCGGGCACCTTCAACCCTCATGGTCGACCTTTCCGGTGAGTCCCAGGCCTCGATGAGCACTTCCGGGAAACCGCCAACCCGAATGTCTTTCCTGATCGTTTCGTATCGAACGCTGATGTTAGTCCTTGTTATGGAGCGACCTGAACCTGGCCCATCGTTTGTTGAGTTAATTCGAACGGTAACGGGCTTTTTGACCACTCGCTCGACCACTTCTTCGACCGTGATTGTCTCTTCGCCTTCACCAGAATCTTCCTCAAGAAGT
This sequence comes from Armatimonadota bacterium, assembly GCA_043785475.1. Taxonomy (GTDB): domain Bacteria; phylum Armatimonadota; class Fimbriimonadia; order Fimbriimonadales; family Fimbriimonadaceae; genus Fimbriimonas. The sequence goes on along the minus strand of JAYVXG010000036.1, from coordinate 1,626 downwards.
TTTTCGAGTTCGTGACGGACGCGCTTGGCTAACCGCCGATCCCGGTCGGTAATCCTCACCGAATTGCCTTGCCCTCGAAGTTCATTTAGAATGGGTGCTGCCTGGTTGAGAATCTCTTTTCCCAGTTCGCTCCAAAGGCTCGTACCTCTTTCCACGAAGTCCGATTTGTCGACATTTAATGTGACTCCGCTTAGAATTAACTCACCGTAGAATGAGCTTAGTGCTCCCTTTGAGAATGGGTTCTGTGAGAACCATTCCGAGTCAAGCACCTTTCGATTTTTGCTATAAAGCGTTAAACCAGGTCTTGGTTGACGAGGCCCGCGCGAGAGTTTTCCAACCCAGCCAGAAACTGTTATGCCTTCTAAAGTCACCGAGATCTCGATTTTTGGCAAATCTTCGTCGAGAACGGGATCCGACGGAGTCGCCAAATTGCCGTTGACCTTGATCCGAACTTCACCAGCCTCGATGAGTGGCTTGTAGGTGTTCCCCAAGTCCCTTGCAAGATTCTCTGGCTCTAGGCGAAGTTTAGAGAAAGGATTCACTACTTCTAACCTAACGTAGCCGTGCTCCATTGGAATAGCTCTCAGTTCTTTTGGCACATCGCTGAGTTCGGCAGGCGAGACGGAACCGTAATCCTTGAGATATGTGCGACTAGAAAAGTCTGGATCGTTGAGGTGCCAGTGATGCTCACGGCCAGTCATTCGGCACCAGAGCCTAAAGCCTTCTCCTAAGTAATTGATGGCTGCTTTGCCCCCAACGCGGTATTGGGAGATTTCGTGAATTTCGTGTGTTTCACCTGAACCCCAGCAAATGAAATTGCTGAGATGCTCGACTGACATCCCGCGTCCACCGATGTTTTGAACACGGATGAAGTCAGGGGTGATATCGATCGTGATTTCTAGCCGAGATGCACTGCGGTAATTGACCGCGTTGTCGACGAGCTCTTTGATCGCGTGATTTGCCGATTTGAAAACGCTTGAGAGAGATGGGACGAATCCCCGTGAAAGTGACTCGACGAGGTGCATCGAGAACTTATTTGCGTGATAGAGTTGCTGGGCCTTAGCCTTAGGGTTAAGTGGATCGTTTTTTGACATATTTGTAACCTGAGGATTTCTCCTACAGATCATTATACGTCTAATTGATAGTAAATGGATACATTTCCAATATCTTTACGACTTTTCTTCTTTTGGCCATCTTCCGCCCTTTGCTCTGCCAGGCGTGATCGATGTTTTTCCTGAAGGATTTTTGTATGGGCTCTCTATGCCAAGAGGGAATATTTCGCCCACTGCAAGGTTTAGGGCCGCTGAAATTGTTGATGCCGTCCTCATCTTTGGTTGTGACAGCCCGAGCTCAAGGTCGCGAAGCGTGGTCAATCCCACGCCCTTGTATCTGATTGGGTCGGTCTCAGCAAATGAATCACAAAGCAATTTTAGTGCGTGGCGAGTAAGCGAATCTTGTTCGCGCAAAGCTCTCAATTTATTCGGAAAGGGAGCAGCTTGCTCAACCACTTCGTCAGCCATCACATTAGTTATAGCTTGGCTAGGATGCCAAATGCTGGAATCCTGGCAGCTCTATCGACAATAACGAAGTCTAGTCCTACTGGCACCGGCAAAAGGTTTGTGGAAA
>JAYVXG010000035.1:0-2738 GCA_043785475.1 Armatimonadota bacterium | reverse complement strand
GAACCGACCCGGACACCAAGCTCCGTGGAGTTACCGCTCGACGGATGGTCTCGGCCTGCTCGAATACATGAATTGGATCGAGGATATGAACTGCAAGCCTGTTTTGGCAGTGTTTGCTGGGTACGTTTTACGCGGCGATGTGATTGAATCTGGCACCGAACTAAAAGGATTTGTCGACGATGCGCTGGACGAAATCGAGTATTTGACGGGCAGCACCGGCACCAAATGGGGCGCCCAGCGGGCAAAGGACGGCCATCCAAAACCGTTTCTGCTTGAATACGTTGAAGTTGGAAATGAAGATGGATTTGACGCATCGGGAAGTTATGAGGGCCGATTTACCCAATTCTACGACGCCATAAAACGGAAATATCCCAAGATTAACGTTATTTCGACAACCGGCGGAAAGGACTGGCTCGGAATCAAATTCCCGATCACCACTCGCAAACCCGACGTGGTCGATGAGCATTATTACGCTAGCACTTGGGAGATGATGTCGATGGCGAGCAAATACGACAACTACGACCGCAAAGGACCAAGAATCTTTGTTGGTGAATGGGCCGCGCAAGACGTTCCTGAGCCGTGGAACAACGCGGGACAAAAGGGACCGACTCCGAATCTCAACTGCGCCCTGGCGGACGCCGCCTTCATGACCGGAATGGAGAGAAATTCGGACCTCGTGACCATGTCTTGCTATGCCCCGCTCCTGGTTAATGTCAACCCCGGTGGACGCCAATGGGCGGTAAACCTCATCGGCTACGATGCCCTAACGAGCTTCGGCTCACCGTCGTACTACGCTCAAAAAATGTTCGGCGAGTTTTTAGGCGACCAAACTGTGGTGTCAAGCGCAAGCCGATTACCAACGCAAACCAGCGGCGAGAAAACCATTCCTGCACTGTTCCATGTGGCGACGATGGACACCAAAACTGGAACCATTTTCCTCAAAGTAGTGAATCCTCAGAGCATTGAGCAGGTCTTGGATGTTTCGCTGAAAGGCGCGAGGATAGTTCGCCCTGACGGAACGCGAATCCAACTTTCGGGAGCAAATCTGAAGGATATGAACACACTGGCCGAGCCGATGAAAGTCGCCCCGAAAACGGTGACGATCACCGGCTTAAGTCCGAAATTCAACATGACTTTCCCCGCGTACTCAATTACTGTCCTCAAAATTGAAACCAGATAAGAGATCGCCGATCTCTGCCGCCAGAGCCGTGATTAATAGCAACCAACCGTGGCCTGCCCGCGTCCTCTCTATCAGTCATACGAAATGGAAACTCCAACAATACGCCAGACGACTAATGGGCCACAGCCTATTCACGCCGCAATTCGGAAAGTCTGGCTTATCTCAATTCTCATTACGATTGCGATATTGGGAATCATCACGTCTTTGGCGGAGTTCGGCATGATTCGGGAAATACCCTTGCCATGGCCGGTTCCGATCTTCATGCCTGTATTCTGGATTTGCATGGCCTATCTCTCGTCCCGGTTGGTGAATCGACAATGGCAGGTTTGGCGATATGAAGTCACAGACCACGAGATCATTCTTTGTTGGGGGGTGTGGCGGCAGACACGACGGTTCGTTCCCCGAGATCGGGTTCAACATGTGGACATCACCTCTGGCCCTCTAGCGCGAAAATTCGGTTTAGCCCACGTTCACCTCTACGTGGCGGGTGCGCATGGCTCGGTCGGTGAGATTCCCGGACTAACTCCCGAGGAAGCCGAGGAATTGCGGTTCATGCTGGTGGAGACGCAGGCTGAGCATGTTTGAGACGCCCCATAGGCTCCATCCCGCAGCGATCATCATTAAGTTCGGTGCCTATTTTATTGCCACTGTCCGGAGTTTGGCGGCACCGATTGCGGGAATCTTCATTACCGGGAAACATTCATCCGCTCAAGACATTGCTCTGATCGGCGGTGGCTCCATCGCCGCGATTGGAGCGATCTCAATTGCTGGGACCGTCCTTCACTTCTTCTCAACCAGCTACTACGTGAAGGACGATGCTCTGCAGATTTCAAGCGGGTTTATTTGGCGCAAAAGTCGAACAATTCCCCTTGCTCGGATTCAGAACGTAAACGTCGAAAGGACACTGTGGCATCGGATTCTGCGCGCGGCCGCAGTGAAGGTCGAAACTGCAGCTGGCAAAAAAGGAGAGGGTGACCTCGCAGCATTGTCTATCGACGACGCCAACAAGCTACAAGCTATTCTGCTTCAACACCGCGGTTTTGATGTGGTGGTGGGCGATGAAGCGCCTAAGCCAGAAGTTTTGTACGAGCTTTCCACAAAGCAAGTCCTTCTTGCTGGCGCCTTGGGAAATCGTGCCTTGTACATTTTGGGAAGTGTTATAGCGGTAGTCCAGTTCGAGGGTTCCCATCGGTTTTTAGCTCCATTCATCCGGTACATGAATGGGCTAGGCCCTATCATGTCGATTTTGGTCGGTGCACTGACTTTTTTAACCTTGGTATTGGTTGGATGGTTGCTTTCAATTATCATTTCGGCGACGAGGTTTTACAACTTTCGTATCGAGAAACACGACCGAGGATTACTCCTGACCCACGGGCTCATTACCCAGTTTAAGACAATCGTTCCAGTTGGACGAATTCAGGATGTCCGGATCGTCGAACCAATCCTGTTTAGGATGCTCGGTTATTGTGAAATTTACGCCGATACGGCTGGTTCGTTTGACACTAAGGACGCTGCCTCGGCGAACAAAATCTGCCCAATCCTGCAGGAGAAAGATACG
>JAYVXG010000034.1:0-2739 GCA_043785475.1 Armatimonadota bacterium | reverse complement strand
TCGATCAAAGTAGGCTTCCGCCAAATCAGGCTGCTCCGAGAAAAGGACGAAATCGGAGAATCCTTCGAGTTTGAAGTGAACGGCGTGAAGGTTTATGCGAAGGGCTTTAACTGGATCCCGGACTACTCATTCCCGTCGGCAATCACTCGCTCTCGCTACGAAGAACGATTGGGACAGGCGTCCGATCTCGGTTCGAACATGCTTCGAATTTGGGGCGGAGGCATGTACGAATCCGATGATTTCTACGACCTCTGCGATGAGCTGGGAATCATGGTCTGGCAAGACTTCACGCATGCCTGCGCGTACTATCCCGATACCGACGTCTGGCAAGACGTGGCCAAGGTCGAAGCGACTAGCAACATTAAGCGACTGCGACACCATGCCAGCCTCGCACTCTGGTGTGGGAATAACGAAAACCTCACCATGTGGCAGGGCAAATGGAACTGGATGGGTCATCCGCATCCGCCCCGCTTCTACGGGCAAAATTTGTACGACGAGGTCTATCCAGCCTTGGTGACGGAGCTCGATCCCGAGCGGTCCTACATCCACACGTCGCCCTGCGGCGACATTGAGAAGGATTGCAACGCTGGCTTGGTTGGCGACTCACACTATTGGGACGCCTGGCACGGCCGCGGTGACTGGAAGTACTACCTCGATTCGACCGCCCGATTCAGCAGCGAGTACGGCTTTGCTTCGGCATGCTCGATCGCACTGTGGGAAGAGACGCTCAACGAAGAGGATTGGGATTGGAAGGGCCCAGCCGTTCGTTGGCACGACAAGACTCGAAAGGGATACGAGACGTTTACCGGTCTCGTCGAGCTTCACTATCCAAAGAGCGAAACCCTTGAGGATTGGACGTACTACTCTCAGCTTAATCAGCGCGATGCGCTGCGAATGGGAGTTGAGCATTTCCGCCGAACTGCGTACTGTCGGGGATCACTGATTTGGCAATTGAATGATATTTGGCCGGTTCAGAGCTGGGCGGTTATTGATAGTAGTGGACGCTACAAAGCGGCGGCCCATGAAATAGCCCGTCGGCTTTATTCGCAGCGGTTGTACTCTTTCGAGCGCGTGAAAGAAACCCTCAAAGTTCACTATATCGATGACCGCATTGTAGGCGAACCCGACGACTTGTTGTTCATGGTGACCGCAACTCACTTATCAAGTGGAAAAGAGCTGAAAGAGTGGGAGATTAAGTTCACCGCTGAACCCGGTGATCGAAAAGTGGTTGGGGAAATCGACCTCACCGGACTCTCCGTGCCGGACACTCTGATCTTTGGCTGGGGGCCTTACGGCGACGCTTGGCACTTGATGGGCGAACCGAAGGAGAGCAACTTCGCGGCTCCGACGATGATCCTTGGCAGCAATGTTCTAGAACATCAGACGTTCGACGACGCGTTCGAGGGCGACCGCTTCTCGATCAAGATCGATCAACCGGTGGTGGACCTCATGCTCAGTGTTGAAGGTGATACGGGAGTGTTCCTCGACAACTTCCTCACATTCGATGAGGCGGGAGTTTACGAGATTGTCGTCAGCCATCCAATCAACCACTTCGAGGCTCGGTCACTCGCGGGTGAACACGCAACACGCCTGACTCGGTCGCCCCTCTAAGTATCCCGACCAAGAAGATCTCACGTAGCCCGGATCTCATTTGAGACCCCGGGCTTTTCTACATTTCTGCGAAACCCCTTGACAATACTTAACCACATGGTTAATACTTAGCTAAGTGGTTAAGTATCAGGAGTCAGAGCTAGACAAGATCTTTTGGGCATTGGCCGACCCGTCTCGAAGGCATATTGTGCTTTCGCTTCGCACTGGCGAATCAACTGTCGAAGATCTGGCCCGCCCCTTGGGAATCAGCACCCCTGGCGTGATGAAGCACCTTGCCGTACTCGAACGAAGCGGCATCGTAGCATCCGAGAAACGCGGAAGAATTCGCTTTTGTCGCCTCGAAGCCGAACGGCTGGTCTCGGCCGAAGAATGGATGGCTAACGTCCGAAACTTCTGGCTTGGAAGTCTCACCCGTCTCGCAAGCCACTTAGAAGATTTAGAAGCAGAGGAAGAAAAATGATAGTAGAACAAGTGAAATTTAGCGAATTAGGAGATTCGACGCTGCAAGCGGCGATCGAAATCAAAACCACCCCGGACAAGGTTTATGCGGCCTGGACGAAGCAAGAGCAGTTCGTCAAATGGTTTGGCCCCCGCGTCGATGGCAGCTTAGAGGTTGACACCTTCGATTGCTCGGTTGGTGGCCGATACGACGTAACCATGGTATTTGCCGATGGAGACCGAGTTCAACTACTTGGCGATTTCCAAGAGCTTGATCCACCGAACAAACTAGTGTTCACCTGGCAGTGGAAGGAAGGTCCGACTGCCGCCGCCGCCCCAACCCTGGTGACGGTCGACATCATGCCATCCAAAATTGGAACCCTTCTGACCCTTACCCACGAACGCTTTATCTCGACTCAATCTCGAAACGATCACCAACAAGGTTGGGGACCACTTCTTGAGCGCCTCGCAAAGGTACTCGCCAACTAAAAGGAAAAAGTCATGCAAACAATGAATCCACCACTAGAATCCGTCGCTCTGGCCAAAAGCAAATTTGAGCGTATCAACGAACGAATGCTTCACCTTTTGACGTTTGTCCCTGACGACAAACTCACATGGACTCCAGCACCGACCGCAAAATCCGCGCTTCGCATTGTTGCGCACGGCGCCCTTACGAGCCGAAATTTTGCC
>JAYVXG010000033.1:0-9002 GCA_043785475.1 Armatimonadota bacterium | reverse complement strand
TTTGGCCGCCTGTTGCGAAGAACCGATGGCGCGAGCCTTGTTTCTCTACCCAACTAAAGCCCTAGCTCAGGATCAACTTGGGCGTCTCGAAACCATGGGAAAAGAGCTCTCCGTCCGAGTCTCTACTTACGATGGCGATACGCCGAAGAGCCACCGCTCGCCAATCCGAAACCTGTGCAACATCGTCCTCACCAATCCCGATATGCTTCACATGTCCATCCTGCCCAACCACGCAAATTGGACCAAATTCCTCAAAGCCCTCCGCGTCATCGCCATCGACGAGATGCACACATACCGAGGAGTCTTCGGGTCCCATGTAGCCCAAGTCCTTCGACGACTTCTACGACTGTGCGCCTGGTACCATAACAAGCCGCAGATCATTGCTGGCTCCGCTACCATCGGCAACCCAGATGAGCTTTTCGAACGACTGACAGGCCGAAAAGCCACTCTCATCGATCAAGATGGCTCGCCCAGCGGACGAAGAACCGTCGTCTTTATGAATCCTCCGATTTTGCCCAATCAAACCCGCCTTAGCTCCAACATCGCCACTAGCGAAGCCCTCGCCTCTCTCATCGAAGCTGACGTCACCACTCTTGCGTTCAACCGCTCCCGCGTCGCCACCGAACTCACCCTCCGCTACACAAAGAAACGCCTCGGCGATGAGAACAAGAACCTCGTCGAAAGCTATCGCAGTGGCTACACCCCAAAAGAGCGAAGACAAATCGAACAGAGCCTGATCAAAGGGAAGATAAAAGGACTGACCACCACCAACGCCCTCGAACTCGGAATTGACATCGGGAGCCTCGACGCCGTGATCCTCAACACCTATCCGGGCTCCCAATCCAGTTTTTGGCAACAGATCGGTCGTGCTGGTCGGGGAACCAAAGACTCCCTTGCCATGTACATCGCCGGAGACAATCCGCTGGAACAGTACCTTCTGGACAATCCAGAACAGCTACTGAACGGACGCAACGAATCCGTCACCATCCGACCGTCAAATCCAACCATCCTTGGCTCACAACTGCTTTGCGCCGCGTACGAACGACCACTCGCCCCCTCCGAATGCGAGATCTTCGCCCCAAACGCCCTCGACATCGCCGAAAGCCTCGACAGGGCTGGAGAGCTCAAGTTCCAAGGCGGCCACTTCTACTATCCCGGTTTCGAGCCGCCCGCGCTCAGGGTCAACATCAGAGGGGCCGGAATGGACATGGTAAGCCTCCTAGTTGGAGGTGAAGAGCTTGGCACCATGGAATACGCCCGAGCCCTCACCCAAGCGCACCCCGGCGCGATCTACCTTCACCGTGGAGAGCCCTTCGAAGTTCAAGAACTCGATCTGCTAAAAAGCCAAGCCCACCTCGAAAGGTTCAAAGGAAACTACTACACCCAGGCCAAAATTCAAGCCCTGCTCGAACCCGGATATTCTGTCCAAGGCAACGGACTCTACTCCCTCGCCGGATGCAAAGTAACCGACCTCGTGATCGGCTACAGCAAAAAATCCTTCGATGGAGATACCGTTCTGGATGTTCTCCCGCTCGAACTTCCGCCCCGAGCATTCGATACCATATGCCTTAGAATTGACCTGCCCGCGCTCGACATGGACGGTCCGCTCGAACAACAAATCGGGGGTGTTCATGGGCTCGAACATGCTCTCCTCTCGCTTGCGCCGCTCTTCGCCGGATGCGATCGCAATGACCTCGGATCGGCATGGTTCTCAGTCTTTCACGAAACCATGTGCCCCGCGGTCTTCATCTACGACCGAACCCCCGGCGGAATCGGACTCGCCGAAGAGCTTTACAAAAGAGCCAACGAGCTCATCAGCGCTGCCCTGGACCGGGTTCGAAAGTGTGAATGTGAACGCGGTTGCCCGGCCTGCCTCTATCTCGCCCAATGTGAATTGGGAAATGAACAGTTGGATAAGGAAATGGCATACCAAATGCTGCTGAAGCTAAAGAACCTGTCAAAAGGGTAACGTCTAAGAGTCAAATGATCATCGTAATGCAAGTTGGTGCCACTGAGGCACAAGTCGAAGCGGTCGCTTCCGTTATCCGGAACAAAGGCATCGATCCGCTCATCCTGCCCGGAGAAGGCAGAACCGCTATCGGAATTCCCGCGTCGCTCAACAACGACCAGCGAACCGACCTCGAAGCGCAAATCAGTGCAATGGACGGCGTCAGCCGGGTTACCCAGACGTCGCACCCCTACAAACTTGCCAGCCGAGAATATAGCAAAGAAAGTAAGGTCGTCAAAGTCAAAAACGTCGAGATCGGCGGCGCTGCCTTTGTGATTATGGGTGGACCTTGCTCCATTGAATCCCTTTCTCAATTTCAGGCCTCAGCAAAGGTCGTCAAAGACGCTGGCGCAACAATTTTGCGCGGTGGTGCATTCAAACCCCGCACCTCACCGTACTCATTCCAAGGTCTCGCCGAAGAAGGACTCCGAATACTCAAGGATGTGGGTGACGAGTATGGTCTTGTCACCGTCACCGAAGTGATGAGCGGCGATATGGTTCCGCTCGTCGCAAAGTATGCCGATATCCTTCAGATCGGAGCACGGTCCATGCAAAACTTTCCACTCCTGATTGAAGCGGGGAAGAGCGGCAAGCCAGTTTTCTTGAAGCGGGGACCTTCCGCCACGATCGACGAGTTTCTCCTCGCCGCTGAATATGTTCTTTCACAAGGCAATCCGGATGTCATTCTATGCGAAAGAGGCATCACCGCTTTCGACCGCCAGTACACGCGTAATGTATTAGATTTAGGCATCATACCTGCACTAAAGGAGTACTCCCACTTACCAGTCATTGCCGACCCGTCCCACGGAACCGGCGTCGCCCGATACGTGCGACCGATGGCAAAAGCTGCAATGGTGAGTGGAGCCGACGGCGTTATGATCGAAATGCATCCTAATCCGAAAGAGGCTCTCAGCGATGGCTCTCAGGCGTTGACACCCGAGACGTTTATGTCGGTTATCGATGATCTGAAGCGCTTGGCTCCGTACGTCGGCCGAACAATGTAGTCTTATTCTTCGGAGTACTCAAGTTTGGATTCAATTGTCTCCTTTGTGGTCAGTGAAATGCCTTTGCTTTTGACCAACGCTGGAATTAGAGAAAATTTTCGGGTTCCTGACCTGGAGGGTCAAATAGAGTTGCCAGGTGGTCGCTTGTCGTCTCAGCGACATGTGACCCCTGGAAAGGTTCAGGATTCAAAAGTTGTCGGAGCGAAACGACCCCCGAAGGGCAAGTCTTCAACAGATTTATTTTGCTTGGAACGCAAGTCGATGATTCTTCAATGCTGAGAGATACAAAGTTAGTCCTGACTCCCACGGCTCAAGAGGACGCCGAATCCCTCGTCGTCCTCCGCATCGCCGCGATGCAAAAGAGCCTCGAGCGAATCGGTCGTTTCTCGCCCGAACGAGCGCGATCCCGTTTCCTCGAATCGTTCCAGCCCGAACACACCCGCCACATCGTCGTCAACGGACAACGGGTCGGCTTCGTGGCAGTCCGCCCAAACCAAGAAGGTCTGTACCTCGACCACCTCTACATCCATCCCGACTTCCAGAATCAAGGACTCGGCTCCAAAACGATGTCAATCATCCTCGACGAAGCCGACCACGCCAACAAATCCATCAAAGTCGGTGCCCTCAAAGAAAGCGCCTCTAATCGTTTCTACCTGGCCCACGGCTTTGAACTAGTCGAAGAGGGCGAATGGGATAACTATTACATCCTTAAGTCGCAAAAAATAAACTCTAACCCGCGGACTTAAACTTTTGAGTCGATCGGAAATCCACACTCTATTACCCTAACAATAGAGGGAGGAGTGAGGAGAACGAGAGCACCCGCAGGCGTCACCGCCTCAGAATATCCCCCAAACGACCAACAAAGAGTTTTCCCACTTCGAACTACGAATGGTTCAATTCCATCCGACACCATAGCCCCGTCCGGAAGCTCGCTCAACAAAACCGAAGGTCGAGTGCCAATGCGCTCTAAATGCAAAACCTCATCCATCTCAACCAGCGTCCCCACGGGCTCATTCACCTCGTTCCAGATGCGTTTGAATTCGGTTGCACGGTCGCGTTGGCACTCCATGCATGGGCGATGGCCAGCGGCGAGGGCGGTTGCTTCATCGAGAAAAAAGAGTTCGGTGTAGTGGCCGGGGCGCATTACTTGGCGATGCCAGCCTTTGAATTCGAGCTTGCAATAGAGCCAGCGTTTTAGCTGTGAGTGGCGGATGATTTGTTGTCGATCGTTATGTAGCAAACCCCGGTTCCCCATCCAATTTCCTCGGTGGGGAACCGCGTTCAGATTGCCAAACGGGTCAACTCGATTCTGTAAAGCCACTACTTAATCGTTTTCAACAGCTCCGTAACCGCTCGCTCAATCTGGAGGTCACGACCGCCCATCCAAGCGTTCGGATCAAACCAAACCGTGTGGTCCATTCTTCGTCCATTGTTCTCGGTATTCGATCCATCGACCGCGTATGCGCCGATGGCCGGCATTCGAATCGAACCGCCATCCCATAACGAAAACGCGCCAGTACCAATAACGTATCCCGGTGTTCGCTCACCAATGATTGGACCAAGTTTCAGTTTTCGAAAGCCTTCGGTAATAACTTCTGCGTTCGAAAACGAGAAGGTATTCGCCATCAGCGCCGTTGGCAACTCAAGCGCATCGCCTCGATAGATATTCTCGCTGAGCTTTAGCCCGAATTCACCCCGGGTGGTCCGAATCAACCATGGAGTCTTGATTAAGACACCCAGCACATCGACCGCAGTCGATCCACCACCATTGAATCGTACATCGATGATCATGCCTTTCTTGCCTTCACCTTCAGTGCGAATCTCCCGCAAGAACTTATCCAGCGAAGGCTTATCCATCGCCGCAATATGTAAGTAACCAAGTCGTCCGTCACTGAGCTTATCAACCATCTTGCGCTCGTTTTCAATAAACGCCTGGTATTCCAAAGCAGTCCGCAACGCATTCGCCCCCGGCTTGATCGTCACCGTCGATCTCGCTCCGTCCCGTTCGATCGTCAAATTCACCTTCTTGAGCAACTTCTTGTTCAAAAGCGCAGAAAGAGGAGTAGGACCAACCTTTTCACCATCAACTTCCAAGATCTTGTCGCCCACCTTTAACTGGCTCATCGGGTGGTCAGCCGGCGAGTTTGGAACGACCCGTCCCACAACCCAAGAATTGGCATTCAAAGCAATCGGATCTAGGTCAATACCAAGAAACGCGGTCGATTCAGTATTTGTGCCCGGGAAGTCCGTTAGGGGAGCGTTGGCACCAAGGTGCGACGAATCAAGCTCTTCCATCATCTCGCCCATCATACGATAGAAGTCTGCCCGGTCATATGCGTAAGGCACAATCCTCGAGTACTTCTCTCGCATGGCAGTCCAATCCTTGTGGTTCATGCCAGGGTCGTAATACAGGTTGCCCATGGCCCACCATATCTCGTTGAAAAGGGCGTTCTCTTCCGATTTCACGTCAACCATGTATTGCGCACTGAACGATATTGGCGTTAAACCAGGAACTCCAGCCGTCAACGACGCCATCGCTCCATTGTTAATCACATAAAGTTTGCCGTTCGCAAATTGCAAATCCTGAATTACCACTCCAGCTCCAGCGGGCAGCACCGTCGTACCAGTTCCAGTCGAAGAATTGATCAATTGTAGCCCAGCATCTGTGACCGCGTATATTGACTTCCCATCAGGACCAGGTGCCGCTCCCAAGCAACCTTTCGTGGTCAATCGCCTCAATCTCTGGTTCAGATTTGGCTCGTACACCTTAACTTCAACTACAGGTTTATCCTTTGTCGGAGGTGTGTCAATCTTGTCCAAATCGTCTTCGCTAAAGATCAAATCTGTCGGGACCAAATCAACCACAAACAAATCAGGTTCATCAAACTCAGGCGATGTGAAAAACAAGCTTCGGCCCGTCGAAAGAAACTGAGGAACCGAAACATCGCCTTTTTGAGGTCGGTCAACCATTTTTGCCACGACAATCTTCTTGCCTGATTTCACTTCGACCAACGCAACATCGGTTCGGCGACCCTCAATATAGGTAGTCGCGAGGTACTTATTGTCGGGCGACCAAGAAAAGACCGGTGCTCCGTTATCCAAGGCAGTTCTAAAGTTGCCTCGTGTGAGCATTCGGGCACCTTGTCCTGCAGTATCCGAAACCCAAATTTCACTATCTCCCTGATGATAGGCAACCCACTTTCCATCTGGAGAGACCAAAGAACTGTGCACATCCAGCTTTGGATCGCTGGCGAATTCTTTTGAAACGCCATCCAAGCCCACCGACCTGAGCAAGCGCTTTGTACCATTCATCGCCGTGTAAACCATGGTCTTAGCGTCGAGCCACTGAGGAGCAAAGTCTCGGGACGGACTTGCGGTCAGGCGCCGGGTGGTTCCGCCTTTTTCAGGCAACACGAAGATGTCACCTCGAGCGTAGGCAGCTATTCGCTTGCCATCTGGCGAAACTGCCATTTGCTGAATGCCACCGGTTAAAGATATCTCCTGCATAGAATTCATTCGGTCATCGTCGGGAACCGTCACCGCTACCTCGGTCGTCGCTTCGGTCGTGGTGTCGAGCATCATCAGCGAAGACTCGAATTCATAGGAAATATAGCGGCCATCCTTAGAAACGGTGATGTTTCGACTAGTGCCGTTCTTGTGGTGCGTCAGCTCTTTATCGCCATGACCCAAACGCCACACGTTGGGGAAACCGCCACGGTTGGTCACAGCATAAATCGTTCCATCTGGCATCACCTGCGGAGTGAGGTCGGTGAATTCATTGCTCGTTAGGCGCTTGTGGTTCGACAGTGGGACGGTATTATCTGCGACCCATATCTCGGGCAATGCCGACGATTGCATGGTTGGCTTTTGCCACGCAGTCTCTCGGTAGGAGCCTCGGTTGTAATAAATCTTCGATCCGTCCGTCGAGACATATGGGGCAAAAGGAGCCTCAAAAGGATGATTAGTTAATCGCTGAAGGTCACCACCGCTGACTGGAACTCGAAAGAGATCACCGCGGCTCCACAAGTTTGTTTGTCCGTAGATAAATCGCCCGTCAGGTGAAACAGAGGTCGGAATTTCCGAGCTCGAATCAAACGTTACCCGGTGGATATCCGTACCATCGGGTCTAATGGTAAAGACATCAGTGCTGCCGTATCGACCAGACGAAAATGCTAATCGTGAGCCATCGCGGAACCAAACTGGACGCGAGTCAACCGCGGCATGAACCGTAAGGCGCGTGGCCATTCCACCCGTCCTCCTAACGGACCATAAGTCATTTTGCCAACTAAAAATGATGGTTGAACCATCCGGAGATATGGCGGGGAACTGAATTCGTTTGATCGTCGAGGCAACGGTGACCGACGCAAGCACAAGGGCAAGAGCACCCGATAAGAGCTTCATTCTCAAAGTTTAACCGAACAACTTGTTCGGTAAGACAAAAAAAGACCCCAACTTCTTGCTGGGGTCTTTTTTGTCGTTAACCGTTAAGATCAGAACTTAACTGAGAACTGGGCACCAATCTGGCTACCCTTGATTGCGCCGCCAGGGCCAGCGAATGGAGAGAGGACAGATCCAGCACCGATTCCAGTGATATCACTCATTTGGTAGAACATCTTGAACATGGTGTTTGCACCCATGTCATAGCCGAAACCAAGTGTCGTGAACTTGAATTGAGGAGCTGCACCGTCAACGACGAATCCACCCTTGAACTTGGTGTCTTCGTAGTTTGCGTTAAGAGTCCAGTTGCTGTTGATCTTAAAGTCTGCGCCAAAACCAGTGGTCTTAACCGCATCCGTGTTTGAAACAGAAATCTGATCGCCCTTCAGGTAAGTACCGTGAAGAGTGACCTTGTCATTCAAACCAAAGTGAGCCTTAACCGATGTGGTCTTCAGGTCATTAAGGTTGTGATAGATCGCCGACTTGCTCCAGTCACCTGGGGCTACATAGGCATTTCCGATTTCAGAGTAACCAAGATCAACTCCAAGGGCACCGCTCATAAAGTTCACACCAACGTTAGTTCGAGTGTTCTTGCTGCCGAAGGAAACCGTGCTGCTACCATTCTTGAACTGGGATCGTCCCGTTCCAGCCGAAAGACCGATGTTTGCCGACAACGCATAGTTGAGATCAGCACCGTATACTTCGAGTCTGTTTGATGTTGGAGTATTGGACAAACTGTTTGAATCAAAGTCAACGAATGAAAGGCCAAGGTGACCTTTATCGCCGATCTTGAATCCAAGATTTGCGCCCATTACTCGAGCAACGCTCAAGCTACCAGGGAAACCAGCAACAGCTGACTGTGGCTCGCCAATCAAGATTGGCTGAATTGCGTTTCCGGTCGTTCCGGCCATGCCAGAAGTACCGAGGAACAATCCGAGATCAGTGTTTGCACCGAACGCGAATTTGAGTGAGACTCCGTCAATCGTGTACTCACCATTATCGTATCGCTCACTTGAGTAGAAAGTTGTCGTGTCTGGTCGTTGAAGAACAAAGGCACCAAGTTTTAGACCTTGTCGGCCAATCTTAGCGTCGAAGTTCAATCCAGCAAGTCCATCGTTCAACGTTGCATACAATCGGTGAAGGTAAACATTATTGGTATTGGAACCATTGTAAACCGTACCGTTTGAGGACGTTGTTGCAGATTGGTTACCGAAACCGGAGGTCCCGTTTCCAATCATATTGCCAACAACGAGTTCAGCGACTACGTTGCTTGCAGTGATGTTGAGTCCCAACTCGTGAAGTACGGTTAGAGAATCAATACCAGCACCAGAGCCTGAGCTACCAAATGCCTTGCCATCGCTGTTGATGTCGGTTCCGTAGGCCATATTGCCCTTGAAGCCAGCACCCATGAAGAAGTTTGCGTCGCCAGAAATTTTAACATTGCTGCCGCCTGCTCCTTCAAGTTTCTTCAATCGTGAGTTGATGTCCGAAAGATCTTTCTTCATTGATTCAACGTCAACGCCCATCTGAGAAAGTTCTTTCTCGTAGGTTGA